>NZ_CAXSWZ010000025.1:0-45391 GCF_964241245.1 Allofournierella massiliensis | reverse complement strand
TTCCACCTGTCTTCTTGTTTTCAAACAGAAAACCTGCTCTGGCCTGATTGCCAAAGCAGGTTTTTCTACAGGCTGAAGGCCACAGCAATGCTGTGGCCTTTTGAAAAGCGGTCAGTTGTCCTGTTCGAATTTCAGCACCGAGCCGTCGGTGGCGCTGATTTCGTATTCATATTCCAGATTGCCGGACTTGAAATCGATGGAGTAGTGGGGAATATCATCGTCCAGCTCGCTGTCCATTTCCAGCTCCCGGATGGCGGACTGATCCAGCCCGGCGTGGCTCAGGGCCTTGGCCAGCGCTTCGTCGGCGCTGATGAAGCTGCCGGAAGCGGCGGTGGCCTTGTTCTCGCCCTTCAGAACGCTGCCGGTGCTGCCGTCGATCTCGTATTCATACCGGGTGCCGTTCGCCTGGAACTTCACCTCATACTGGATGCGGCCGTCGTCCCAGTCCCGCTCAATGAACAGGTTCTGCACCTGATCCTCGGTCAGGCCCGCGGCGCTGAGCGCGGCAGCTTTGGCGCCGGTCTCGCCAATGTCGGTGGAGGTGGCGCTGCTGCCGCCGCTGCCGGAACCGGCGCTGATGGCGGTGGGGGCGGCATGGGCTTCGGACTCATACTGGCGCACGGTGCCGTCCGCGTTGATTTCGTATTCGTATTCGGTGCTGCCCTGCCAGAAGTCCACCTCGTACACCCGCTGGCCGTCGTCCCAGTCCAGCTTGGCGGTCAGGCCGGTCACCTGATCGGCGGAAAGGCCCGCGTGCTTCAAAGCGGCGGCCTTGGCAGCCTCCAGGCCCACGTCGGTGCCGCTGGTGGCCACGCTGCCGGAGGAGGCGTGCTCCTCCTTCTCGCTCTTCAGAATCTGGCCGGAGCCGTCCACCGCGCAGAAGTACTCAGTGCTGCCGGCCCAGAATTTCACCTTGTACACAAAGCGCCCGTCGTCGTAGCTGGGAATCACCACGATGCCCTCTGCCTGATCCTCGCTCAGGCCAAAGGCGGAGAGCGCGGCGGCCTTGGCGGCGGCCTGATCGATGGAGCCGTTCTGGCCTGCGGCGGCGGTGTAGGTCTCGGTGTGATTCTTCACAATCTCGCCGGTGGTGGCGTCCACGTCGTATTCATATTCCACGTTGTTGGCCCAGAATTCCACCTCGTAGACCATCCGGCCGTCCTCCACGTCGAAGTCCACCTTGGAAACGGTCACCTGATCGGCGGTCAGGCCCGCGTGGGCCAGGGCGGCATTCTTGGCCACCTCGGTGCCGATGTAGCCGCCGTCGCTGGCGCGGCCGGTGGAGCTCACGGTGGAAAGAGTGGTGGCCTGGCTGGAGAGCAGCAGGTTCAGATCGTTCACGGTGCGGCCGGCCAGGCTCTCAAAGGTGAGGGTGGGGTTCTGATCCACCAGCTGCTGGATCAGCTGTGCCTTGCCCAGCGAGATGCCGTATTCGTCGGCCTTGGCCTGCAGATCCTGATTCTGGTTCACCACCTGGCTCAGGATGGCCCCGTTGATGGAGCTGGAGGTCATCACCGCGTTCACCGTCTCGGTGAGCTGGCTTTCCAGCTGGGCGGCGCGGGTGGCGTCGTCGTCCTCCACGGTGATCAGGATGGAGTTGGCCAGCTCATCCACATAGCCGTTTTTCAGCAGCGAGCCCATCAGGGCGTTCACCGCCACATCCAGCGTGGAACCCTTCAGGTCCATGCCGTCCAGCACGGCGGCGGCGTCCTCGTTCAGGGCGGTGGCCCGCAGCACCCGCTCGCGGCTGTTCAGCACCAGCTCGATGCTGGGGTTCACATCCAGCGAAACAACGGACGCGGCGGTCTGGGACTGATTGTAGTAAACGGAGCCTCCGCCAATGGCCAGAACCAGGCAGGCGGCAGCGGCCAGAGCGGCCAGACGCAGGGGCTTGCGGTTTTTCTTTTCGGGATTCTGATTCGTCATGGGGATCACGTTTCCTTTCCGGTCATCACAGCGAAGGAGAACGCTTTCCACGTCGTTGGGTGCCGCGTGTTCCAAAGCGGTGCGCAGCGCCTGTTCCACATTGCGGTCGGTCATTGCGCGTCATCTCCTTCCAGAATGGTTTTCAGCTTTTTCAGGGACCGGTGATACTTGGAAAGCACGGTGGGAAGCGCCAGATCCAGAAACTGGGCGATCTCCCGGTGTTTGAGCCCGCACACCGCGTGCAGCACCACAATGTGGCGCTCCTCGTCGGAAAGGCGGGCCAGAGCCGCGCTCAGCACGGTGCGGTCGTCGGCGGTCAGGGTGTCGCTCTCGATGGAAAAGGCGGACCACTCAGCCTGGGAAAGATCCTGAATGCGGGCCGCGCTGCGCAGCCGCCCCAGCGCCAGATTCCGGGCGATGGTGAGCAGCCATGCCATGGGCTTGCCCTGCGGCCGGTAGGAGGGAGCGGCGGCCCACACCTTCACGAAGGTATCTTGGGCCACATCCTCGGCCTCCGCGCCGTTTTTCAGGTAGGAGAGGGCCAGACCATAGACCGCCGCCCGGGTACGGCGGTACAGTTCGGCCAGATCCTCCCGGCTGCCGGCAGCAATGCCGCCGATCAGCGCCTCCAGCTCCCCGTTGGGGTTCGCGGCACGGGCCTCCTGGGCCATTGCGCCAAGCACAAGTATCATATCGGTTGTCTCCTGTCATTCAAGTAATGCACGGAACGGAACGTTTATTGCATCGCTGTCAAAAAAATTTTTGGAGGGCGGCAAAAGCCGCTTCCCGCCTTTATTATACGGCCCGGCAAAGCCGCTTTGCAAGGGGAAAGCAAAGCCCGGCGGGCACGGCAAAAAAAGACCCCGCAGGGCGGCCACAAGCGGCAGCCCTGCGGGGCAAAACAGAATGAAGAAGGAAACAGCGAAATTAAGGGAAGATCAGCGCCGGCCGGAAACCTTCAGGCGGGCCATGGCGCGGGCCAGAGCGGCCTTGGAGTGATAATACTCCTCCACGCTCTTTTTCTGGCGCATGCGCTCCTCGGCGCGCTCCTTGGCTTCCTGGGCGCGCTTGGCGTCGATCTCCTCGGGCTTTTCGGCGGTGCTCACCAGCACGATGGCCCGCTCGGGCATGATCTCCACAAAGCCCTGGCCGATGGCGGCAACGTGCCACTCACCGTCCACTTTATAGCGCAGCTCGCCGGGCTCCATGGCGGTCACGGCGGGCTCGTGGCCCGCCTGCACGCCGTACAGACCGTCGATGGCCGGAATCACCAGCTCCTGGGCGGGGCCGATGTAGAACTGGCGCTCGGGGGTGATGATCTCCAGAAACAGGTCAGCCATCAGATCGCCCCCTGTGCACGGGCCTTCTCACGCACGTCGTCCACGGTGCCCACGTTGGAGAACGCGGTTTCGGGGTACTGATCCAGCTCGCCGCCCAGAATGGCTTCGAAGCTGTTGATGGTCTCGGCCAGGGGCACATACTTGCCCTGCAGGCCGGTGAACTGCTCGGCCACGAAGAAGGGCTGGCTGAAGAACTGCTGGATGCGGCGGGCCCGCTCCACGGTCTTTTTGTCGTTCTCGCCCAGCTCTTCCATGCCCAGAATGGCGATGATGTCCTGCAGCTCCTTGTAGCGCTGCAGCAGCTCCTGCACGCCGCGGGCCACGTTGTAATGGCGCTGGCCCACCACGTCGGGCTCCAGAATGCGGCTGGTGGACTCCAGAGGATCCACAGCGGGGTAGATGCCCTGCTCCACGATCTTACGGCTCAGCACGGTGGTGGCGTCCAGATGGGTGAAGGTGGTGGCGGGCGCGGGGTCGGTCAGGTCATCGGCGGGCACATAAACGGCCTGCACGCTGGTGATGGCCCCGTTCTTGGTGGAGGTAATACGCTCCTGCAGAGCGCCCACCTCGTTGGCCAGGGTGGGCTGGTAGCCCACGGCGCTGGGCATACGGCCCATCAGGGCGGATACCTCGCTGCCGGCCTGCACGTAACGGAAGATGTTGTCGATGAACAGCAGCACGTCCCGCTTTTCCTTGTCGCGGAAGTACTCGGCCATGGTCAGGCCGGTCAGGGCAACGCGCATACGGGCTCCCGGGGGCTCGTTCATCTGGCCAAAGACGAGGGCGGTCTTTTCCAGAACGCCGGACTCGCTCATCTCGCGCCACAGGTCGTTGCCCTCGCGGGTACGCTCGCCCACGCCGGTGAAGATGGAGTAGCCGCCGTGCTCGGTGGCGATGTTGCGGATCAGCTCCTGAATCAGCACGGTCTTGCCAACGCCCGCGCCGCCGAACAGGCCGATCTTACCGCCGCGGGCGTAGGGGGCCAGCAGGTCGATGACCTTGATGCCGGTCTCCTGAATCTGAACCACGGGGCTCTGATCCACGAATTTGGGGGGGTCGCGGTGGATGGACCACTTCTCGGAGTCGGTCACTTCCTCGCGGCCGTCGATGGCATGGCCCAGCACGTTGAACATGCGGCCCAGGCATTTTTCGCCCACGGGCACTTCGATGGGCGCGCCGCTGGCGGTCACTTCCACGCCGCGGCCCAGGCCCTCGCTGGGGCTGAGCATGATGCAGCGCACGGTGTTGCCGCCCACATGCTGGGCGACCTCCATGACCTGCTCGGCGCCGTTCAGCTGCACGGTCAGGGCGTCGTTGATGGCGGGCAGCTTGCCGTCCTTGAACTCAACGTCCACAATGGGGCCCAGAACCTGTGCGATGGTGCCTTTGTTTTGCATATCGGTTCCTCGCTTTCAATTATCGAACAAGTAGGAAAGGAAAATCAGGAGCGGTGCAGCACGCTGCCGTCGGCGCTCACCAGCAGGGTGAGGGCGGGCTGAATGTGCCGCTCGGGGCGAACCTTGCCGCCCTTTTGCTGGGCGCCGCCCACGATCTCGGTGATCTCCTGGGTAATGGCGGTCTGCCGGGCCCGGTTGTATTCCAGCGAAAGGGTGCGGATCATCTCGCGGGCGTTCTTGGTGGAGGAATCCATGGCGGTCATGCGGGCGTTCTGCTCGCTGCAGAAGGATTCCACCAGGCAGCCGAAGAGCACACCTTTCAGGTAGCCGGGCACGATCTTGTCCATGACCTTGTGCGCAGAGGGAACGTACACCACCTGCCGGTTGTACTGGCCGGCGGTGTACTGGGGCTCCTTGTGGGAGAACTGCTCCCTCGTCAGGGGCAGCAGCTGGTAGGTGGCGGGCCGCATCAGCACGGGGTTCACCATCTCGGTGTAGATCACATGCACCTCGTCCAGCTGGCCGCGCAGGAACAGATCCACCATGGTTTCGCTGATGTCCCGGGCACGGGTCACGGTGGGGTCCTGGGCGGTGTAAAGGAACTCGCCATCCACGTTCACGTTCTTGCCGGCAAAGTAGGCCCGGCCCACCTGACCGATCACAAACAGAACCGGATTTTCGGTGGCGGCCAGCTTTTCCTCGGCCAGCTTGAGCACGTTGTGGTTGTAGGCGCCCGCCAGACCCTTGTCGCCGGTGATCACGATGTAGCCCACCGTGCGGGGCTTCTTTTCGGGGCGGGTGTCCATGAAGGGGTGATGAAACTCCTCAGAGTGATACAGGATATCGGCAATGGTGTCCTGTATCTTCTGGAAGTAAGGCTCCACGCCATTGAGCTGCTGGCGGGCCTTGCGCATCTTGGAGGAGGAGATCAGATACATGGCATTGGTGATCTTCAGGGTCTGATCCACGCTCTTGATGCGGGTACGGATCTCTTTTATGCTTGCCATTGCGCGCTCACCTGTCCCTTATAGGCATCCAGTTCGGCGCGGATGCTCTCGGCAACAGCGGCGGAAAGCGCGCCGGTGGATTCGATCTCTTCCAGCAGCTGGGGCTGGGTGTTTTCCAGGTAGTCCACAAAGCCCTGGGCCACCTCGCGGGACTTGGCCAGGGGTACGTCCGCCAGCAGGCTGCCGGTGGAGATGTACAGGATGACCGCCTGGCGGCTCACGCTCATGGGATGATACAAAGGCTGCTTGAGGATCTCCATCAGCTGCTTGCCGTGATCCAGCGCGGTCTGGGTGGCCTTGTCCAGGTCAGAGCTGAACTGGGTGAACACCTCCAGCTCGCGGAAGCGGGCCAGGTCGATACGCAGGGTACCGGCGGTCTTTTTCACGGCCTTGGTCTGGGCGCTGCCGCCCACACGGCTCACGGAAAGGCCCACGTTTACGGCGGGGCGCTGGCCTGCGAAGAACAGGCTGCTCTCCAGATAGATCTGGCCGTCGGTGATGGAAATCACGTTGGTGGGAATGTAGGCGGAAACGTCGCCCGCCTGGGTCTCGATGATGGGCAGAGCGGTCATGGAACCGCCGCCGTATTCCTTGGTCAGGCGGCAGGAACGCTCCAGCAGGCGGCTGTGCAGGTAGAACACGTCGCCGGGGTAGGCCTCACGGCCGGGGCTGCGGTGCAGCAGCAGGCTCAGGGCACGGTAGGCAACCGCATGCTTGGACAGATCGTCGTAAACGATCAGCACGTCCTTGCCCTTGGACATGAAATACTCGCCGATGGCAGTGGCGGAGTAGGGGGCAATGTACTGCAGCGGCGCGGGCTCGCTGGCCGGGCTGGACACGATGATGGTGTAGTCCATGGCGCCGTACTTGACGAAGTTGTTGCGCAGCTGGGCCACGGTGGAGGCCTTCTGGCCGATGGCCACGTAGATGCAGATCACATCCTTGCCCTTCTGGTTCAGGATGGTATCCACCGCAATGGCGGTCTTGCCGGTCTGGCGGTCACCGATGATCAGCTCGCGCTGACCGCGGCCGATGGGAACCATGGAGTCGATGGCCAGAATACCGGTCTGCAGGGGAACGTTTACCGGCTCGCGGCTCACAACGCCGGAAGCCTCGCGCTCGATGGGCATGCGGGCATCCGCCTCGATGGCGCCCAGGCCGTCGATGGGCTCGCCCAGCGCATTCAGGGTGCGGCCGATCATGGCCTCGCCGGCGGGAATGTCCGCCGCACGGCCGGTGCGCTTGACCACGCTGCCTTCAGCCAGGCCCTCTTCGCTGCCCAGCAGAACAACGCCCACGCTGTCCCGCTCCAGATTCAGCACGATGCCCTTGGCGCCGGTCTCAAATTCCACCAGCTCGCCGTAAACCGCCTTGTCCAGGCCGTACACGGTGGCAATGCCGTCGCCGATCTCGATCACGGTGCCGGTCTCTTCGTGGGTGGCGCGGCTGTCGTATGATTCAATCTCCTCGCGGAGAATGGAAATGATCTCTTCGGATTGATTCACTGTGGCTTCACCTCTCTTGCAGGCGGCGCGCCAGACGATGCAGCTGCCCGCTCACACTCTTGTTATAGGTCGTCCCGTCAATCTCCAGGACGAAGCCGCCCACCAGGGACGGATCAACGATCACCTGCATCTCCACGCCGGCCCGGCCGTGGCGGCGGCACATGGCTTTGGCAATGTCCACCACCATGGCCTCGTCCGGCATCTGGGCGCAGCGCATCACGCATACCGTCTGGTTGGCGGCAGCCAGCGTGAGCAGATGATATTCAGATACGATATCGGCCAGCAGGGCAAAACGGCCCTTTTTGGCCAGCAGTTCATAAAAATGCATCAGCCGGTCCGGGCAGCTGGCAAAGGGCAGGCGGTGCAGCACCGCCTGTTTTTCCTCCAGACGCACCGCCGGGCTGACCAGCGCCTCCATCAGGGGCTTATTTTCCAGAATGAGCTGCGCGGTGGCGCGCAGCTCGTCCTCGGTGCAGCCGGCCTGATACAAAGCGCTCGCGTAACGGGCGGCAGTCAGGCTCATGCGGTTTCCTCCACTTCAGCCAGGAAGGCGTTGACCAGATCCCGGTCGGCCTGGCTGTTCATCTTCTGCTGCGACACCTTGGAAGCGGCCAGCAGAGCCAGCATGGCAATCTCCTGACGGGCACCCTCCAGCAGGGCGTCCCGGTCGGCCTGGGCCTGCTTCTGGGCATCGGCCTGCATGCGGGCAATGTCGTCCCGGGCCTTGGCCAGCTGAGCCTCGTACTCCTGCTGGCCGCGCTTTTTGGCCGCATCCACAATGTCCTGGGCCTCTTTTTTGGCGTTCAGCAGCTGAGCCTCATATTCCTGGCGGCTCTTTTCCGCGGCGTCCATCTTGGCGTTGGCGCCGTCGATGGTGTCGGCAATTTCTTTGGAGCGTTCGTCCAGCATCTTGGTCACCGGACCGAACAGAAACTTCTTCATCAGAAGCAGCAGAATCACCAGGTTGATGAACACATAGATGATCTCTGCATTAAGGTTTAAAATCGACACGGCTCATCGCCCCCTCGATTACTGCATGAAGATCAGCAGGATGGCGATCAGGAAGCCGTAGATCGCGGTGGCCTCGGCCAGGGCGCAGCCCAGCAGCAGGTTGCTGCTGATCTTGCTGGCGGCCTCGGGCTGACGGGCAATGGCCTCGTTGGACTTGGCGGTGGCAAAGCCGATGCCGATACCGGCACCCAGGCCAACCAGAACAGCGATAGCGGCAGCAAAAGCGGTAGTCATAATAAGTTCCTCCTAAAATTCAGTTCAGTTTGATTCAAAAGTTTTTATTCAATGGCTTCGCCCAGGAACAGGGTCGTGAGGAACACGAACACCACCGCCTGGATGATACCGTCGAATGCGTCGAAATAAAGGCTCAGGGGAATGGGCACCAGAACCGGGGCAACGATCTTGACCAGCTCCATGATCACGAAGGAGGCGAAAACGTTACCGAACAACCGCATGCACAGCGAAAGCGGCCGGATGCCGATCTCCAGAATGTTCAGGGGCGCCACGATGGGCGAGGGCTCTGCAAATTTGTGCAGGCCGCCTTTCAGCCCCTTGATGCGGAAACTGGAACCGTAGATGAGCAGCACCGCCATAAAGGCCATGCCGGCGGTCACGTTCAGGTCCTTGGTGGGCGGCGTGATGCCAATGAACTCGGACAGGTTTGCCAGCACCAGGTAGATGCCCATGGTGCCGATGTAGGGCGCGAAGGTACGCCAGTGTTCGCCCAGATTGTCCTTACAGAAGTTGTTGATGAACCCAACCAGCATTTCGGCTACCATCTGCCGGCGGCCGGGCACCTTTTTCAGGTCGTGGGTCAGCCAGATGCAGAAGATGGTGAAGAGTGCGATGAGAATCCAGCTTCCCACTGCCGATTCCGGCACCGGAATGCCGCCGAACAACGGGATCTCGAACGCCGTTTTGCTTTGCAGCGCCGCTGTGAGTTCTTCCTTAATATCCAATCATATCCCCCCTTTTCGGTACCTGCATATTTTATGACAAAGCGTACCGGAGCGAAAGCCTTACGAAAGTAAAAAAAGTAAAAAAAGGGGCTTTGCAAAAGGTGTTTGGCGGTTTGCACAACAGTTGTTTTCGTTGTGGAAAATTCTGCGGGAAGGATGCCCTGCGCCCCGCCCGGCCATTTGGCGAAGCGGGCAAAATGTGCTATGATACTTTATATATCGTCAAAAAACGAACGGGGGCATCCGGCTCCCGGAACAGCGGGGAGGAAATTGGCTGTGAAATGGCTTTCGCGCCTGAAAAAGACCCTGAATGCCCAGCTGGTCACCCTGAGCGTGGCGCTGATTGTGATCACGGTGCTCATCGCCATGGGCAGCAGCCTGTGGCTGAATCTGCAGTCCAGCCATCAGATGATGGACCGGAACATGCTGGATGTGGCCTATCTGCTGGCCCGCACACAGGATGTGCGGGGCCTGCTGGAGGGCGGCGGCAACCAGTCGGTCACCGGGCTTTTACGGCAGGTGGTGCGCCGGGTGAGCGATCTGGATGTGGCGGTGGTCATCGACCCGAACGGCAATCTGGTGGCCGGGGCCAGCACCCGCAGCGGTCTGCTGGGGGTGGTTCAGCCGGACCCGAACCAGACCGAGCCGGTGTTTCTGCAGGAGGGCGAAACCCAGGACGGCATGGAACGGTGTGCCTGCGCCAAGGTGTTCGACGAGGAGGGCAATCTGCTGGGCTACGCCGTGGTGGGCGTTTACATGCGGTCGGTGTACCGGATGGTGGCCGGCACGGTGCTGCAATATCTGCTCATCGCCGCGGTGGCGCTGAGCATCGGCGGATTCTGCGCAAGGCGGCTGGCCCGCTACATCAAAAACGAGCTGGCGGGCTACGAGCCGGAGGATCTGTATCGGCTGATGGTGCAGCGGGCGGACATCTGGGACGCACTGGAGGAAGGCGTGCTTGCCATCGACGAGAGCGAGCGCATCATCTATCTGAATGCGGCTGCCCGCCAGATGCTGGAGCTGCCGGTGGGTGATGCGGCGGGCCAGCCGCTGCATCAGGTTTACCCGGAAAGCACGCTGGATCGGGTGCTGCACAGCGGAAAGGCAGAATACAATGTGCCGCTCAAGTCCATGGTGCATGTGAAGATTCTGGCGGATCGGATGCCCATTGTGAAGAACGGCCGCACCGTGGGTGCGGTGGCCATCTTCCGCAACCGCACCGAGATGGTGCGTCTGGCCGAAAACCTGACCGGTGTAAACCATGTGGTGGAGGCACTGCGGGCCAACACCCACGAATTCATGAACAAGCTGCATGTGATTCTGGGCCTGTTGCAGCTGGAGGAATACAAGGAAGCCGAGCGCTATGTGCTGGAGCTCACCAAGGTGCGGGCCCAGTCCATGGGCGGCATCACCGGCCGCATTCAGGAGCCGGCGGTGGCGGCACTGCTCATCGGCAAGCTGAGCCGCGCCCAGGAGCTGCGGGTGGTGTTCCGGCTGGACCCCTCCAGCCATTACCCCCACGGCAGCCGCTGCCTGCCCACCGACGCCATGATTTCGCTGCTGGGCAACCTGATCGAGAATGCCTTCGATTCCTTTAAAAATGTGGCGGACGGCGCGGTGCGTGAGGTGGAGGTCTGCATTCAGGAGGAGCAGCAGGGCCTGCTCATCTGCGTGGAGGACACCGGCTGCGGCATTCCGCCCAAGGTGCGTCAGCGGATGTTTGAACAGGGATTTTCCACCAAGGGCGAGGGCCGCGGCACCGGCCTTGCGCTGGTGCAGGGCATCGTGCAGGCCTATGGCGGCAGCGTGCGGGTGGAATCCGTGGTGGGGCTGGGCACCACCTTTACCATTCATATCCCGCCCCAGGAGGAAACAGACGAAATGCCGAAGGAAAAGGAGGAGAACGCTTGTATCAGGTCGTGATTGTGGAGGATGACCCCATGGTGGCCATGCTCAACCGCCGCTATACCGAAAAGGATCCCCGGTTCAGGGTGTGCCGGGAATGCCCGGACGGCCGGGCCGCGCTGGAATATCTGCGGGCTCACCCGGCGGATCTGGTGATTCTGGATATGTACATGCCCCAGATGGACGGGCTGGACGTGCTGCGTCAGCTGCGGGCGGCGGGGGTGAGCACCGATGTGATCATGATCACCGCCGCCAGCGACACCGCCACCGTGGAGGCGGCCATGCGGCTGGGCGTGGTGGACTATCTGGTCAAGCCCTTTGAATACGAGCGGTTCCGGCAGGCGCTGGATGCCTTTGACCGGCGGCGGCAGGCCATCCGTTCCGAGAGTGTGAACCAGCAGCAGCTGGATGAGCTGCTCCACCGGGGCGCGACTGTGCCCGCAGGGGAAAAACCGGAGGAAAAGCCTCTGCCCAAGGGCTTGCAGCCCAAAACGCTGGAGGCCGTCTGCGCCTGTTTGCAGGCCAACCCTCAGGGGCTTACCTGCGAACAGCTGGCCATGCAGACCGGCTTTTCCGCAGTGACGGCCCGCCATTACGTGCATTACCTGGAGGAATGCGGCCGGGCCGATTCCCGGGTGGACTACTCCACCGGCGGGCGGCCCAGCGTAATCTATACCCTGCGCGGCTGAATGCGGGCGAAACGGAAATATTAAGGAGGGACAGTGCGATATGATCGGAACCATTGCAAACACAGCCAACATTCTGGCAGGCAGCCTGGTGGGAAGCCGGCTGAAAAGCGGGCTGGGAGAAAAATACAAGGAGGCCCTGATGAACGGCATGGGCCTTGCCGCCACGCTGCTGGGCGTGAACTCGGTGGTGCAGGCCATGCCCGAAAGCCGGTATTCGGTGCTGTTTATCGTGAGCCTGGCGGTGGGCGGCGTGCTGGGTACTGCCATCTCGCTGGATACCCTGTTTCAGAAAGCGGTGAACCGGCTGCCGCTGGCCGGGGGCAGCGAGTTGGGAAAGGGCCTGTCCACCGCCATCCTTCTGTTCTGCGCCGGAACCCTGAGCATCCTTGGCCCCATGGAGAGCGCTCTGAAGGGCGATAATACCTATCTGTTCACCAATGCGGTGCTGGATGGCATCACCTCCACGGTGCTGGCCTCCACCTTCGGCATCGGCATTGCGCTGGCGGCGCTGGTGCTCTTCTGCTGGCAGGGGGCCATCTATCTGCTGGCGGGGGCCATTGCCCCCTATGTGACCAGCGATTTACTCACCGAGCTGAGTCTGGTGGGCGGGGCGCTGATCTTCAGCTCCGGCCTTGGCATTCTGGGCATCAAGCAGATCAAAACCCTGAATTATCTGCCCGCGCTGGCGGTGAGCGCCGCCGCAGTGGTGGTTTTGCAGGCGCTGGGGCTGTAAAAGCCGGAAAATGCCGTGGACCTGATTGACTTTCTTAATAAAAGGCGTTATATTTATTAAAATATAATGATCTGCCCGGGGAGAAGTCTGCCCTGCGGCGGGAAAGGGGACTCAACCCGATGAAGGATCGTTACGGCCGCAGCATCGATTATCTGCGCATCTCGCTCACCGACCGGTGCAATCTGCGTTGCCGCTATTGTATGCCGGACGGGGCGGACTTTCTGCCTCATTCGGAGATTCTTCGCTATGAGGAGATTCTGCGTCTGGCCCGGGCGGCCATCGATCTGGGCATCCATAACTTCAAGGTCACCGGCGGCGAGCCGCTGGTGCGCCGGGGCGCGGTGGAATTTGTGGAGCAGCTGAAACAGCTGCCCGGCTGCGGTCAGGTGACCCTGACCACCAACGGCGTGCTGCTGGAGGAGCTGGCCCTGCCCCTTGCCCGGGCCGGTGTGGACGGGATCAATGTGAGCATCGACGCGCTGGATCCGGCCCGCTACGCGGCCATCACCGGGTACGATGTGCTGGACAAGGTGCTGCGGGGCGTGCAGGCATCGCTGGCGGCGGGCATCCGCACCAAGCTGAACTGTGTGCTGCTGGCCAGCGCCGAGCCGGAGATTGTGCCGCTGGCGGAACTGGCCGGGCGCTGGCCGGTGGATGTGCGCTTTATTGAGCTGATGCCCATCGGCGAGGGCAGCGCAGGCGGCGGACTTCCGCCCCAACGCGCCCGGGCGCTGCTGCTGGAGCGCTGGCCGGATCTGCATCCGGTAAACGAGCGGCGGGGCAACGGCCCGGCCCATTACGAAGCCAGCGAGGGCCTGAAGGGCCGCATTGGCTGGATCGACGCGGTGAGCCACCGGTTCTGCGAGCAGTGCAACCGGCTGCGGCTCACCAGCACCGGCGAGCTGAAGCCCTGCCTGTGCTACGACGCATCAGTGGATCTGCGGGCGCTGCTGCGCGCCGGTGCGCCGGACGATGCGCTGCGTGCGGCCATTGCACAGGCGGTGGAGCACAAGCCCGCCCACCACTGCTTCGATCAATACGAAGAGATTACGGAACATCGCCGCATGGCGCAGATCGGAGGATAAGATCAGAATGGGAACCGTAAAGGCAATTTGCGTCTCCGGGGAGCGGGGCGTGCAGAAGCATCCAGTGGAGAAGGCTTGCTTTACGCCGGAATGGGGCATTGTGGGCGACGCCCACGGCGGCAACTGGCACCGGCAGGTGAGCCTGCTGGGCGATGAGAAGATTCAGGCCTTCCGGGAAAAGGGCGCTCAGGTGGACTACGGGGCCTTTGGCGAAAATCTGGTGGTGGAGGGCTTTGACTTCCGCAGCCTGCCGGTGGGCACCCTGCTGCGCTGTGGCCCGGTGCTGCTGGAAATCACCCAGATCGGCAAGGAGTGCCACAGTCACTGCGAAATTTACAAGGCCATGGGCGACTGCATCATGCCCCGGGAGGGCGTGTTCGCCCGGGTGCTGGAGGGCGGCGAGATACAGGTGGGGGATGCAATGCAGCTGGCCGAGCGCACCGGCGTGCGGCCCTTTCAGGCGGCGGTGATCACCCTGTCCGACAAGGGCGCGCAGGGCCAGCGAAAGGACGAGAGCGGCCCGGCCATTGTAAAACGGCTGGAAGAGCAGGGCTATCAGGTGGTGGAAGCTCTGCTGCTGGCGGATGAGCAGGCGGTGCTGCAAAAGCAGCTGATCCGCCTGTGCGACCAGCGCCAGCTGGATCTGATTCTCACCACCGGCGGCACCGGCTTTGCCCCCCGGGATGTGACCCCCGAAGCCACCATGGCGGTGGCTCACCGCAACGCGCCCGGAATTGCCGAGGCCATCCGGGCGGCCAGCATGCGCATCACGCCCCGGGCTATGCTCAGCCGGGGTGTTTCGGTGCTCCGGGGCAAGACCCTGATCGTGAACCTGCCCGGCAGCCCCAAGGCGGTGCAGGAGAGCATGGACGTATTTCTGGATGTGATTCCTCACGCGCTGACCCTGCTGCGGGGTGAGGGCGGCGAGTGCGCCCGCAAATAAAAAGAGAAAAGCCCGCGGTTCCGAAGCTTCGCCGGAACCGCGGGCTTTCTTTTATCAAAAACACAAAACGCCCGCCGGACTCTTTTCTCGAGTCCGGCGGGCGCTTATTGTACTGGCTTACAGGTCGGAATGGTACTCCTTGCAGGTGCACTTCTTCCACTTCAGACCGCTGCCGCAGGGGCAGGGATCGTTGCGGCCGATCTTCTCCACCTTCACAGGGCCGGAGGAGCTGGTGGCCTTCACGTTCTTGCCGGGGGTGGCGGCGTCGCCGGTGGGCTTTGCCACCTGGGTGCGCTCCACCACGGGGGCCTGCTGCTGGGGCTGGATCTTCAGCTCGATGGTCAGCAGCATGCGGACGGTGTCCTCCTTGATGCTGTCGATCATGGCGTCGAACATCTCGAAGCCTTCCAGACGGTATTCCACCACAGGGTCACGCTGGCCGTAGCTGCGCAGGTAGATGCCCTGACGCAGCTGATCCATGGCGTCGATGTGGTCCATCCACTTGGTGTCCACGTTGCGCAGCAGGCACATCCGCTCCAGCTCGCGCATGATATTGGAGCCGTATTTCTTTTCCTTGTTGTCCAGAATCAGGGTGCCGCGGTCCAGCAGGAACTTGCTCACGTCCTCCCGCTTCAGGCTCTTCAGCTGTTCGGGCTCGTAGTGCAGGTCGCTGTCCATGGTCAGCCAGCCCAGATAGTGGCGGCGCAGGGCGGCCAGATCCCAGGCGGAGGAATCATCGCCGGCGCAGAAGGTGGCCACGCTGCCCTCGATGTTGTCCTTCATCATGGTGCGCAGGGTTTCCTTTAGATCCTCGCCGTTCAGCACCTGACGGCGCTGGCCGTAGATGATCTCACGCTGCTTGTTCATCACATCGTCGAACTGCAGCACGTTCTTACGGGTGCTGAAGTTCTGGGCTTCCAGCTTCTTCTGGGCGCTCTCGATGGTGTTGGTGATCATCTTGTTCTCGATGGGGGTCTCGTCGTCCAGGCCCAGGGTGTCCATCAGGCTCTGCACCCGCTCGCCGCCGAACAGACGCATCAGATCGTCCTCCAGGCTCAGGAAGAAGCGGGAAGCACCCGGGTCGCCCTGACGGCCGGAACGGCCGCGCAGCTGGTTGTCGATACGGCGGCTCTCGTGCCGCTCGGTGCCGATGATGTACAGGCCGCCGGCGGCGCGTACCTCTTCGGCTTCCTTGGCAATCTCGGCCTTGTGGGCAGCCAGCAGCTCGTCGAAGCGGGCGCGGGCGGCCAGAATGTCCTCATTGTCGGTCTCGCCGTGGCCGTCGGCCTCCACGATCACTTCCTCGGCAAAGCCTTCCTTGCGCAGCTGGGCCTTGGCCATGTATTCGGCGTTGCCGCCCAGCATGATGTCGGTACCACGGCCGGCCATGTTGGTGGCGATGGTCACAGCGCCCTTCTTACCGGCCTGGGCCACGATCTCGGCTTCCTTCTCGTGGTTCTTGGCGTTCAGCACGTTGTGCTTGATGCCCTGACGGCTGAGCAGCTTGCTCAGGGTCTCGCTCTTTTCAATGCTTACGGTACCCACCAGAACAGGCTGGCCCTTGGCGTGACACTCGGCAACCTGCTTGACCACCGCGTCGTACTTGCCCTTCACGGTCTTGTACACGCTGTCCGGCTCGTCCTTGCGCAGCTGGGGCTTGTTGGTGGGCACGGTCACGATCTGCAGGCCGTAGATCTCGATGAACTCGTCCGCCTCGGTCTTGGCGGTACCGGTCATACCGGCCAGCTTCTCGTACATGCGGAAGTAGTTCTGGAAGGTGATGGTGGCCAGCGTCTTGCTCTCGGCGGCAACCTTCACGCCTTCCTTGGCCTCGATGGCCTGATGCAGACCCTCGTTGTAGCGGCGGCCGATCATCAGACGGCCGGTGAACTCGTCCACGATGATGACCTCGCCGTCACGCACCACATAGTCGATATCCCGCTGCATCACGCCCCGGGCCTTGATGGCCTGGTTAATGTGGTGAGCCAGAGTCATGTTGGCGGCATCGGCCAGGTTCTCCACATGGAAGTAGGCTTCGGCCTTCTTCACACCGGACTGGGTCAGGGTGGCGGTCTTGTGTTTTTCGTCCACCACATAGTCGCCGTCCACCTGGGCGTCCTGATCTTCCTTGTCGTCCAGCTCCACGATCTTGCTCATCTTCAGGGTCTTGGCGAAGGCGTCGGCCTGCTGGTACAGGTCGCTGGAATCGTCGCCCTTGCCGCTGATGATCAGGGGAGTACGGGCCTCGTCGATCAGGATGGAGTCCACCTCGTCCACGATGGCGAAGAAGTGGCCGCGCTGCACCATGTTCTCCTTGTAGACCACCATGTTGTCGCGCAGGTAGTCAAAGCCGAACTCGTTGTTGGTGCCGTAGGTGATGTCCGCGTTGTAGGCGGCGTGGCGCTGCTCGTTGGTGATGCCCTGCACGATCAGGCCAACCTTCAGGCCCAGCCAGCGGTACAGCTTACCCATCCACTCGGAGTCGCGGCGGGCCAGATAGTCGTTCACGGTCACAACGTGCACGCCCTTGCCGGCCAGCGCGTTCAGGTAAACGGGCAGGGTGGCCACCAGGGTCTTGCCTTCACCGGTCTGCATCTCGGCGATGCAGGCGCGGTGCAGCACGATACCACCGATGATCTGCACCGGGAAGTGCTTCATGCCCAGCACACGCCAGCTGGCCTCACGGCAGACGGCGAAGGCCTCGGGAAGGATATCGTCCAGAGTTTCGCCGTTTGCCAGCCGCTCCTTCAGCGCGGGGGTCATGGCCTGCAGTTCCGCGTCGGTCTTGGCGGCCATTTCGCTCTCCAGCGCAATCACCTTGTCGGCGATGGGGCGGATCTTTTTCAGCTCCTTATCGGAGAAGGAACCGAAGAGCTTGTCTAAAAATGCCAAATCGATCACTCACATTCTTCTCTATATCGTTGATACACAAAAGCGGCCGCACAAACCGCGGCACACCGTGCGTGTATAGAAAGCCCATACTACGCTATTCTAATATCATACATCATCCATAGCCCCCTGTCAAAGCGAGGGGGTGGAATATTTGTTAATTTTTTTGGTCAGGCATTGATTTTACAGCATAAAATGGTTATACTAACAATAGAATCTAGTTTTCAAAACTAGATAAGCTCAAGGAGGGGATTGAATGAGCCGGTATTTTGCAAAGGGCCGTGAGCCCATGAGCAGCTACACCCATTTCTGGGGTGCTGTGGGTGGCGTGATTGCCACATTTCTGCTGGTGGGCCGCAGCCTGTGGCAGGGCTCCAGCGCGCTGGTGCTGACCGGGGTTGCCCTGTTCGGTCTTTCGCTGGTGGCGCTGTATTCCGCCAGCAGCATCTATCATTATGCGCTGTGCGCGGCGGCCCCGCTGCGGCGGCTGCGCAAGCTGGATCACGCCATGATCTATGTGCTCATCGCGGGCAGCTACACACCCTTCTGCGTGGCCTACATGCCCGCCGGTGAGCGGGAGGTCTTTCTGGGCTGTCTCTGGGCGGCGGCGTTTCTGGGCATTCTGTTCAAGCTGGTCTGGCTGGATGCGCCCCGCTGGATCGGTACCCTGATCTATCTGGCCATGGGCTGGTCCATTCTGGTGGATCTGCCCGCCTTCGCCTCCATGCCCACCGCATGCCTTGTGCTGGTGGCGGCGGGCGGCGTGAGCTACTCGGTGGGCGCGGTGATGTACATTGCAAAGCGCCCCAACCTGAGCCCCAACTGGGGCTTCCACGAGCTGTTCCACCTGTTCATTCTGGCAGGCAGCCTTTTGCATTTTCTGGCGGTGTTCCTGTTCGTGGCCTGAAGCTTCGGAGCGTATCAAAAAAAGCCATCCCGGCCGGGATGGCTTTTTGTTTGCGATTACAGGCCGGCCAGGCAGGCGGGCAGCTCGTTCAGGGTGTCGATCACCGGCACCCCGGCGGTCTCCAGCCGGGCCCGGCTCTGGTGGCCGGCGGCGCAGAGCACGCAGCGGGTGCCCATGGCGCTTGCCACCTCGAAGTCGTGCAGGGTGTCGCCCACCAGCACAGCGCTGGCCGGGTCGATGCCGCTTTCCTTTAAATAGGAGAGGCCGGTCTCCTTTTTGCCGCGGGCGTAGATGTCGCTCTGGCCGAGCAACTCATCAAAGAAGCCAGAAAGCGAACGCTCCTCCACCTGACGGCGCAGGATGGGCAGCTGGGAGGCGGACAGGATCACCTGACGGATGCCGGCGTCCCTTGCCCATTCCAGCGCGCCGTGCGCCCCGGGGCAAAGCCCGCAGCTCTCGGCGGCGGGCAGGTATTCCTCCATATAATGCTCCGCCAGCGCCTCGTAGGGGTGGCGGGTGAAATCAAAGCCCGCCCGGCGGTAATAGTCCTGAATGGGAAACCCGAAGATCTCCTTATAGGCGGCCGCGTCGTACCGCTGGGCATAGCCGTAGGCATCCAGCAGATCGTTCAGGCACCGGTTGCACAGATCCAGATCGTCCAGCAGGGTCCCGTTCCAGTCCCAGATCAACAGAATCGGTTTCATGGCGGCCTCCTTTTTCTTATTGGAAATGGAAACGGCTCATTCGCAGAACAGGCGGCGCAGGCCGGTGTTGCTTTCGATCAGCTTCACCAGAGCCACGCCCAGAATGCCGCAGCTGACCACTTCGCCAATGCCAACGGTCAGGGCGTTCCAGGCAGCCAGAGCAGCGGTGCCGGTGACGCCGGGCAAAAAGAAGGTGAGCTCCAGCGCACCCACAATCACCGCATTGCTCACAATGGGCGGTACGGCGGCGGGAATGGCCAGACCACCCACACGCACCTTGCGCACCGCGTAGGTTACCAGGCAGGCCACCAGAGTGGCGGCGGTGCCAAACACCACATCCACCAGCGTGGAGCCCAGCAGGTTGGCCAGAAAACACCCCAGAGTTACGGCCACGATGTACTCCGCACCGAACACCGGCAACAGGCACAGCATTTCGGCCAGACGCACCTGAACGGCGCCGTAACTGAAGGGGGCCAGCACAAGGCACAGCACCACATAAATTGCGGCCACCATGGCCGCGCGGACAAGACGTTTCGTATTCATGATTACACTCCGGCAGAAAGATTTTATCCGTTTGGCACTGCCAGGTCCAAACGGGTGGGCCCGGGCAAAACCCGGGCGAGCCTAAAATCCTAAGTTGCTCTGTGCGTTTTTGGACGCATGGCACAATTATAGCAAATTCTGGCGCCGGTCTGCAACAGAAATTTTGCCCGCCAACAGAAAAGCACCCCGAAAGCGGTTGCTTTCGGGGTGCCTGAGCTTTCTGGTTGGAAAAATCAGCGGCGGGGACGGCCCAGATAGGTGATGGCAATGGTGTCCGGGCCGGTGTTGCTGGCCACAGCGGCGCCCAGCTTGAACACATGCAGGGGGCCGTGGCCGAACTCCTTCTTGCACTGCTTGATCAGATCATCCACCGCGGGAATGTCGGTGCAGGCGATCATGTACTCGAAGTCCTCGTCGATGTTGTCCACGCGGCTGCGCACATACTTGATCAGTGCGCCGGGCACGGCGGCGTCGCCCCGCACCTTGGCCTCCACCTTGCTTTTGCCATCGATCAGGCTGATGATGGGGCGCAGGCCGAGCAGCTCACCGGCGAAGGCAGCAGCAGCGGAAACGCGGCCGCTCTTCTTCATCACCTTCAGGCTGAAGGCGGAAAGCACCACCTCCGCGCGGGAGAAGCGGTCGTTGAGCATGTCCATCACATATTCCAGCTCGGCGCCGTTGCGCAGCAGGCGGGCAGCCTCGCACACCGGCCAGCCGTAGATGAAGGAATAGGTGTGGCTGTCCACAATGTGAATCCGCAGCTCATGGCCGGGGCGCTCCTCGGCCAGCAGATCCACGGCCATCACGGCGGCGTCGTGGGTGGCGCTGCCGGTGGAGTTGATGCTCACATACAGCACATCGGTGTAGCCCTCGTCCAGATATTTGCAGAACTGGTCGCAGAACTGCATGGCGGTGATGTGGGCGGTGCTGGGCGTGCCCTTGGCCTCGCGCAGCATCTGGTAGTATTCGTCAAAGGTGAAATCCTTGCGCTCCACATAGCTCACGCCGTCCAGCGTGATGGTGAAGGGCAGGATGTCGATGCCGTACTTTTCCTGAAGTTCCACAGGAATGTCACAGGCAGAGTCGGTCAAAACGGCGATCTTACGCATGGTACTCCTCACTTCCATTCGTATTTGGTCAGTTGGCCCTGGCTTTCCAGGTCCGCAAAATCCCATTGGCGAAGCGCTTCGTATACCCCGATGGCCACCGAGTTGGAAAGATTCAGGCAGCGAACGCCCTTGCGCATGGGCATCCGCACACAGTGGTCCGGGTTTTCAAACAGCAGCCGCTCCGGCAGGCCGGCGTCCTCCCGCCCGAACACCAGATAGCTGCCGTCCGGGTAGGAAACGTCGGTATGACGGTGGCGGCCCTTGCTGGTGAAATAAAAGAAGGGGCCGCTGTTCTTTGCAAAAAAGTCGTCCAGATTGTCGTAATAGGTGATGTCCAGCAGATGCCAGTAGTCCAGCCCCGCCCGCTTCAGGTGCTTGTCCGTCACCTCAAAGCCCAGCGGCCGCACCAGATGCAGCCTGGCGCCGGTCACCGCGCAGGTGCGGGCAATGTTGCCGGTGTTTTCCGGGATCTGAGGCTCCACCAGAACAATGTTCAAAACAGGCATGCTCAGTTCCCTCCGCACAGCCGGCCCAGCAGCGGCTCAAACCAGACGCCGAAGGCCGGGTCCGCGGTGGGCGAGGTGTTGTTGATGGCCTCGGCCACAAAGCCGGCGGCCGCGTCCGCCGCGGCGGAAAGGGCGTTGCCGCGCAAAAGGCAGCCCACCAGAACGGCGGCGAACAGATCGCCGGTGCCGGGGTAGCTGCGGTCGATGCGCAGGCGCTTGACCACAAAGCGGTCCCGCCCGCTGGAGCCGGCGCAGGCCAGATGCTTTGCCAGCGGCAGGCCGGTCACAACCGCCCGCTGTACATTGGCGCTCACCTCGTCCGCCAGAGCCTGGGCCTGATCGGCGGTCAGCTCATCGGCACAGTAATCGCGGCCCAGAAGGAAGCAGGCCTCGGTCAGGTTGGGCAGAATCAGATCCGCCTGGCGGCACAGCTCGCGCATGCCGGGCAGAAGATCCTGCATGCCGGTGTAAAAGCGGCCATGGTCGGCCAGAACCGGATCCACCACCTTCAGCGCGCCGGGCCAGTAGGAAAAGGCCTTGTGCACCAGCTGCTGTTCGGCCTCGCTGGCCAGGTAGCCGGAATAGATGCAGTCGAATTCCACGCCCAGCTTGCGGTAGTGGTCCAGCGCGGCGTTGCCGTAGGCGGCCAGCGGCTGCACCACCGGCTTGCCAAGGCCGCCGGTGTGGGCCGAAAGCAGGGTGGTGGGCAGCAGAACGGGCTGATGGCCCATGGCAGCCAGCACCGGCGCGGCAACGCTCAGGCTGCAGCGCCCCATGCCGGACAGATCGTGAATGCATAAAATGGTTTTGGGTGCGGTATGCTTCAAAAACAGGTCACTCCTTTGAACAAGAGCCTTCCACCCGGAGGCGGGCGGGATGCTCTTAACTTATATAGTCTATCACAATTCCGCCGGCAAAGAAAGAGATATTCCGTAAGAAAACCGTATAGGTCAGGAAAAGCGGGGCAGACTAAACCCCGTAGCGCAGCTGCAGGCGCGCTGAGTTTTTACACAGGGAGGAGAATGCACAATGGAAAAGAAAACCATGATGGCCGCCGCGGGCCTTACCGCCGCGACCATGGCGGTGGCGGCCGGTGTGGCCGCGGGCAGCAAGGGCAAAAATACCCGCAAGATGAAGAAGATGGCCAAAAAGGTGGCACGGGGCGCCGAGCGTGCGGTGCTGGACCTGGATAAGATGGTCGGCCGGTATTATCATTGACGATCAGAAATGATGAAACAGAAACAATGAAATCATGCCCTGCTGCTTTTTTCACAGCAGGGCATGATTTTTTAAAAAATATGTACTATACTAAACAGTATGTTTTATTTTTGCGCGAGCAAACGAATGGCCTGTGGGTCATCCGGAGGAAGTGAGGGAAAGAACATGAACAAGACCGATACATTGATTCTGGAAGGCGGTGCATTGCGGGGGGTGTATACCTCCGGTGTACTGGACGCGCTGATGGAGCTGGGAATCCGGATTCCCAACGTGGTGGGCGTGAGCGCCGGTTCGCTGAATGCCCTGAGTTATCTGTCCCGCCAGCCGGGCCGCAGCCGGGACATCAACCTGAATTATGTGAACGATCCCCGGTATATGGGGCCGTCCCATCTGCTGAAAACCTTCAGCTTCTTCAACTTTGATTTTGTGTTCGGCGAGCTGAGCCATGAACTGGTGCCCTTCGATTACGAAACCTTCTACAAATCGGAGCAGAGCATGTGGGCGGTGGCCACCGACTGCCGCACCGGCAAGGCCATCTTCTACCACGACAAGGAGATGGGCGAGGAGTTCTTCACCGCCTGCCGGGCCAGCTGCAGCATGCCTTTGCTGTGCAGCATGGTGAAGGTGGGCGAGGACGTCTGCCTGGACGGCGGCATCGCCAGCTGCATCCCTCTGCCGGAGGAGCTGCCCTTCCCGGCGGGCAAGCTGGTGGTGGTGCTCACCCGGCAGAAGGGCTTCCGCAAAAAGGGCCAGGGCCCGGCCATCGACCAGATGTACCGCCGCCGTTACAAAACCCACCCCCAGCTGATGGAGGCCTGCCTGCATCAGGCGGAGGACTACAACCGCCGGGTGCGCCGCATCGAGGAGCTGGAGCAGGAGGGAAAAGCCTTCGTGATCCGGCCTCAGACCCCGGTCACCGTGACCCGCACCGAGCGGGACGTGAACAAGCTGCGGGCGCTGTATCAGCAGGGCTTTGACGAAACCATGGCTCTGGCCGGCGCGCTGATGGATTTTCTGGGCATTGAGGCCCCGGCCATGCCGCCGCTGGCCATGCGCACGCTGGATGTCTCCGGCAGCTGCAACCCGCTGGGCATGCCTCCCGCAGCAGCGCAGGCCGCTGCCGCCGCCCTGACCGCCGCCGATACATACCCCGACCCGGACTGCACTGCCCTGCGCGCAGCTCTGGCGGACCGGTACGAGGTGCTGACCAAGAATGTGTTCGTGGCTTCCGGCGCGGACGAGGTGATCTGGCGCCTGGTTCGGTCGGTCCGCCCGAAAAAGGCGGTGATTCTGGAGCCGGCATACGAGGAATACGCCCGGGCGCTGGAAGCGGAGGGCTGCGAGCTGGTGCATCTGATGGCCGGCCCGGAGCAGAGCTTTGTGCCGGATGCCGCAGCGGTGGAGCAGGCGCTGGAAGGCGCCCAGATGCTGGTGCTGTGCAACCCGGGCAACCCCACCGGGGCCTTTCTGCCCCGCAGCCGGCTGATGAATCTGGTGAAGGCGTGCGCCGAACGGGATGTGCTGTGTGTGGTGGACGAGAGCTTCATCGAGCTGGCCCGGGACGGGGAGGAGCACTCGCTCAAACAGGATGCGGTGTACTGCCCGGGTCTTGTGGTGGTGGACAGCTTCTCCAAGGCATGGGGCATGCCCGGCCTGCGGGTGGGCTATGCCATCTCCTCCCACGGGGAGCTGGTGCGGCAGATGACCGCCGCCGGGCCCCGCTTCGGAGTAAACGGCCCGGCGCAGGCCGCGGCACTGGCGGCGCTGCGCCAGCCTCAGCATCTGGAGAAGGCCCGCGCCCTGCTGGAGACCGAGCGCCCCTGGCTGACCGAACAGCTGCGCGGGCTGGGCTTGCAGGTGTTTGACAGCCGGGTGAACTTTGTGCTGGTTCACGGGCCGGAGGGCTTTGCGAATACGCTGGCCGCCGCCGGTCTGGCGGTGCGCAGCTGCGAGGCCTTTTACGGGCTGGACAGCAGCTGGTGCAGGCTGGCGGTGGGCACCCGGGCGGACAACGAGCGCCTGGTGGAAAAGCTGCGGCAGATCTGCCCGCAGCAGCCGGAGGAAGAAGCCGCTCAGTAAAGCCGGGAAAAAACTGCCAGCGGGTTTTGGGCAAAAAACGCATTGAATCCGATGCAGAGCTATGCTATACTGGGCAATGCAAACGACGCGTGAACGAAAAGTTGCCCCGGCGGAAAGGAGCGCACCATGCTGACTCAGGAAGATCTGCAGGCCCTTGCGGGTTTGATCAACACAGCCGTCACCGCCAGCGAAGAGCGGATGAAGAGCTATATGGAAGATTCCATCAATACAGCCATCACTGCCAGTGAGGAGCGGATGAAGAACCACATGAACGCGGTGGTGGAAAGTCAGGTCATGCCCATGATTCGCCAGGTGGCGGACGGCGTGGTGCAGGCCAACGAGCGGCTGGACCGGCTGGAGAAAAAGGTGGACGATCTGGAGGCCACTGTGGCGGCCCACGAGGTGTGGATCGTGCACAAGGCTCAGAACAACGGATAAACAAACGCAGGGAGCACAGCGAAGGCTGTGCTCCCTTTTTTACAAAACAAACAGCGAAGGCTGCACTCACTTTTTTGCAGGATAAAAGAATGCCCCGGGCACTGGTTTTTGTGCCCGGGGCATTTTATGTTTGCTTCAGAACCGGAGCGACAGGCAGCTCAAACCGCCGTCGATCTTGCGGTATTCGGAGGTGTCGCACACGATGGTTTTGTAGCCCAGCTCCTGCACCGCCTTCAGCACGGTGGGGTAGCCTTCGGGCACCAGCACAGTACCATTCACCCAGATGCAGTTGGCCGCGTAGGCTTCCTCGGCGGGGATGGTCACCTTGTTGTAGCCTGCGAAGGCGGGCTTGTCGCAGAACTCCCCGGCGGTGAGCATGTTGTTGTTTTCCAGATACACCACACCGGTTTTCAGGTGGAGCACCTCGGTGAGGGGAACCTCCACCACCTTGCAGCCGAACTGACCCAGAATCTCGCTCAGCTGCTGGATGCCTGCTTCGTTGGTGCGGGCGGAACGGCCCACATAGAAGGTGTCGCCGCACATCATCACGTCGCCGCCCTCCAGCGTGCCCGGGTCGGTGATGTGGAAGATCTTCTCCTTGGGGTAGAATTTCTCCAGCACCGGCTCGATGGCGGCAGCCTCGCCCTTGCGGGTGGCTGCGCCCGGATTGGTCACGATGGCGCAGTACTTGGTCACAATGGCCAGATCCTCCACAAAGCAGCTGTCCGGGTAGGCTTCGTCCGGCGGCAGCACGGTCACATCCACACCGCACTGCTTCAGCGCCTCGATGTAGGTCGCGTGCTGGGCCAGCGCCTTTTCATAGTCCGGGGTGCCCAGCTCGGGATGATCGGTAATGCCGTTCACCATGGCCTTGCAGGGGGTCTTTACAATCACATGCTGAAACATTGTTCTCACTCCTTGGGCCAGTTCTTCTTGCACTTCGCCTGCACGGTGACCGGCAGGCCGAACAGGTTGATGAATCCGGCGGAATCCTTCTGGTCATAGATGCCGTCCTCGCCAAAGGTGGCCAGCTCCTCGCTGTACAGGCTGTACGGGGAGGTGGTGCCGGCGGGGATGATGTTGCCCTTGTACAGCTTCAGCTTCACGTCGCCGGTTACGGTTTTCTGGGTCTCGGTGACGAAGGCGCTCAGGGCCTCGCGCAGGGGGGTGTACCACTGACCGTCGTACACGATCTCGGAGAATTTCTGGGCAACCAGCTCCTTGTAGTGGGCGGTGGCCTTGTCCAGGCAGAGCATCTCCAGCTGAGCGTGGGCGAAATAGAGGATGGTGCCGCCGGGGGTCTCGTATACGCCGCGGCTCTTCATGCCCACCAGACGGTTCTCCACGATGTCGATGATGCCCACGCCGTTCTCGCCGCCCAGCTTGTTCAGGGTGCGCACAATGTCGCTGCCCTTCATGGCCACGCCGTCCACGGCGGTGGGAATGCCCTTTTCAAAGTGGATGGTCACATAGGTGGGGGTGTCCGGGGCCTGCTCTGGGCTTACGCTCAGCTCCAGGAATCCGGGCTTCTGGTACTGGGGCTCCAGGCTGGGGTCCTCCAGATCCAGACCCTCGTGGCTCAGATGCCACAGGTTCTTGTCCTTGGAATAGTTGTTTTCCCGGTTGATCTTCAAAGGCACGTTGTGGGCCTCGGCGTAGTCGATTTCCTCCTCGCGGCTCTTGATGTCCCACTCTCTCCAGGGGGCGATGATGGGCATATCCGGGGCGAAGGCCTTGATGCTCAGCTCAAAGCGAACCTGATCGTTGCCCTTGCCGGTGCAGCCGTGGCAGATGGCGTCGCAGCCTTCCTTCTCGGCAATCTCCACCAGATGCTTGGCAATGGGCGGGCGGGCGAAGCTGGTGCCCAGCAGATAGGTGCCCTCGTACTTGGCCCCGGCCTGCAGGGTGGGGAACACATAGTCGTCGATGAATTCATCGGTCAGATCCAGCACATACAGCTTGGAAGCGCCGGTTTTGATGGCCTTTTCCTCCAGACCGTCCAGCTCGGTGCCCTGGCCCACGTCGGCGGAGGCGGCAATGACCTCGCAGCCGTAGTTTTCCTTCAGCCAGGGAATGATGATGGAGGTGTCCAGACCGCCGGAGTAGGCCAGCAGAACCTTTTTGTACTGAGTTTTCATAAGTAATACGCATCCTTTCAGGCGGCCCGCAGCGGGGCCGGTTGTTTTTGATTTATTGTTTTGGGGTTAAAGTACTTTGGAAAGAAACGAACACAGCCGTTCGTTTTTCGGGTGTTCAAAAAATTCGCCGGGAAGATTCTGCTCCAGCACCTGGCCGCCGTCCATGAAGAGCACACGGGTGGCAACCTCGCGGGCAAAGCCCATCTCGTGGGTCACGATCACCATGGTCATGCCCTGATCGGCCAGATCCTTCATCACGCCCAGCACCTCGCCCACCATTTCCGGGTCCAGTGCGCTGGTGGGTTCGTCGAAGAGCAGCACCTCCGGGTCCATGGCCAGCGCCCGCACAATGGCGATGCGCTGCTTCTGCCCGCCGGAAAGCCTGCTGGGATAGGTGTCGATCTTGTCGTACAAACCGATGCGCTTCAAAAGCTCCTCGGCCTTGGCGTTGGCCTCGTCCTTTGTCTGCAGCTTCAGCTGCACCGGGGCCAGCGTAATGTTTTCCCGCACGGTCAGGTGGGGGAAGAGGTTGAAATGCTGGAACACCATGCCCATGTGCTGGCGAACCTTGTTGATGTCGGTGCCGGGGGCGGTGATGTCCTGCCCTTTGAAAAAGATCTGGCCGCCGGTAGGCGTTTCCAGCAGATTCAGACAGCGCAGAAAGGTGGATTTGCCGGAGCCGGAAGGCCCGATGATGGCAATTTTTTCGCCGGGAGAGATGGTTTCGGTGATGCCCTTCAGCACCGGAACGCCGCCGAAGGATTTGGTCAGATTCTTAACCTCGATCACTTTGCGCCAGCCTCCTTTCCACCTGCTTTTGAATCTGGGTGATGCCGATGACGAACACCAGATAGATGATGGCCGCCAGATACAGCGGAACGCTGTTGAAGGTGATGCCGCGGATGCCGTCCGAGGCTTTGGTCAGATCGCGCACCGCGATGTAGCCGGCCACGCTGGTTTCCTTTAACAGGGCAATGAACTCGTTGAACAGAGCGGGCAGGATGTTTTTCACCGCCTGGGGCAGCACGATCCTGCGCATGGTCACCCCGTAGCCAAGACCCAGGCTGCGCCCGGCCTCCATCTGGCCCGGGTCCACCGAGGCGATGCCGCTGCGGGCCACCTCGGCCAGATAGGCGCCGGAGTTGATGCCGAAGCCCACGATGCAGACCACGATGCCCTCGCTGCTGGCCAGAATCACGGTGTAGAGGATCAGCAGCTGCACGATCACAGGTGTGCCGCGGATCACGGTGGTGTAAAGCCCGCACAGCCAGCTGCCCAGCTTTTGCAGGAAATTGTTCCGGGGCGCGCAGGTGATGCGCACCAGCGCCACCACAAGGCCGATCAGGATGCCGATGAGCAGAGCGCAGGCGGTGATGAGCAGGGTGTTGCCCAGGCCCTCCAGATATACCTGCCACCGGTTTTGATAGATAACGGCCATGTAAAGGTCGTTCAAAAGCTTTTCCATACTCCAACCTCACTGAGAAGCAGGGGGCCCGCCGCGGGGCCCCGCTGCCCGGTTACTGTCAGCCCTCGCTGGAAAGAGCGGTGTGCTCCTCCAGCAGCTTGTCGATGGTGCCGTTCTCGATGTTCTTCTCGATCACCTGGTTCACGAACTCCACCAGATCCTCCTGGCCTTTGGCAATGGCCAGCGCGTAATTTTCCTCGGTGACCATCTCGTCCAGAACCTTCAGCTCGCCCTCATAGTTCTTCACAATGGTGTTGGCGGCCACGCTGTCGATCACAGCGGCGTCTGCCTTGCCGGCGGCCAGAGCGGCAGCACACTCCACCGCGTTCTTGAACTGCAGCGGGGAGGAGATGCCCAGAGTATCCTGCACATAGATGTCGCCGGTGGTGTTGGCCTGCACGGTCACGGTGCAGTCACCGCTCTTCAGCTCTTCGGCGCTGGTGATGGTGCTGTCCGCAGGGAGCAGCAGCACCTGACCGGCGGTGGCGTAGGTAACGGTGAAGTCCACCTGCTGGGCACGCTCGTCGGTCACGGTCATGCCCGCGCCGATCATGTCGCCCTTACCGCTCTTCAGCGCCTCAATCAGAAGGCCGAAGTCCATGTCCAGCACCTCGTATTCCACGCCCAGCTCGTCGGCCACCAGCTGACCCACATCGATGTCCACGCCGGCGGGCTGGCCGTCCGCGCCCAGATATTCAAAGGGCGGGAAGCCGGTTGCGGTCATCAGGGTGAAGGTGCCCTTCTCCTTGATGGCGTCCAGCGTGGGAGTGGCGCTCTCGCCGCTGGTGGCGGAAGCATCGGTGCTGTCCGCCGCGGAAGCAGCGGTGGAAGCGGAAACGGCGGTGGATGCCGCCGCCGAAGAACCGGTGGAAGAAGCGCCGCCGCCGCAGGCGGTCAGGCCCAGAGTAAGAATGGATGCCAGTGCAAATGCGATCAGCTTTTTCATGATGATTTCCTCCTTGATGAAGCGGCCCCCTCAAAGCCGCTGTTCTGTTTGCGATGGACTCATTATAGCTGAATAAATATGCAGTGTCAATGAATTTTTATAAGATTGTGTGCTTTGACAAGGCAGCGCGGCAAAAGAGAAAAAGATTATACAGGATGATGAATAAAATGTGGATAATCTGAAAAATAACGGGTTTTTATGGCATAAATATTCTAAAATAGTGGGAATTTATAACTGATATATACATTGAATCCGCTTGGCAAATGTGTGCACAAAGATCAGTCTATGCGGATGGACAGTGATTTTATGAATATATATTTGATATGGCTGCAAAAATATGAGCGGATTTCGGGCAAAAGAAAAACAGGTGGGCGGGAGCAAACGCTCCCGCCCGCCTGCCTGGTCGAACGGATGAAAATATTCAGTGTTTGTCGGCGTTTTGCTGCTGCTTTGCCGCCTCGCAGCGGGCAGCGCAGCTGGAGCAGTCGCCGGTGCACTCGCCGCCGAAGCCGCCGTTTTTGCAGATGAACACCAGCGCGGCCACAAAGCACACCACAACAATCACAAGCACCAGAATGGTGGGCAGATTCATGACGAAAACCTCCGGATCAGAGCCGGGCAAAACACCCGGCCGGTGGAACAGAAACAATCACAGACCGAACAGCATTCCCACGCAGCGCACCGCAAAGGCCACCACCCAGGCGATGGCGCACTGGGCAATTACCACGATGAGGGCGCCCTTGGCGCCGCCCATCTCCCGCTTTACCGCGGCGATGGCCGCCACGCAGGGGGTGTAGAGCAGGGTGAAGGTGAGGAACACGAAGGCGGTGAAGGGGGTGAACAGGCTGCCCAGCGCCTGGGGCAGGGTGTTCAGGCTGGAGCCGGTGAGCACCGCCAGCGTGGAGACCACAGCCTCCTTGGCAGTGAAGCCGGTGATGAGCGCGGTGGAAACCCGCCAGTCGCCGAAGCCCAGAGGGGCAAACAGGGGGGCAATCAGCCCGCCCAGCATGGCCAGCAGGCTGGTGGAGGAATCGGTGACCACGTTCAGCCGTGCGTCGAAGGTCTGGAGGAACCAGATGATGATGGAGGCCACAAAGATTACGGTGAAGGCCCGGGTCAAAAAGTCCTTGGCCTTTTCCCACATCAGCCGCAGCACGCTGGCGGCGCTGGGCAGCCGGTAGTTGGGCAGCTCCATCACGAAGGGTACGGGCTCGCCCTTGAAGGCGGTGCCCTTGAGCAGCAGGCCGAACAGGATGCCCACCAGAATGCCCATCAGGTAAAGGCCGATCATCACCAGCGCCTGATATCTGGGGAAGAAGGCGGCGGTGAACATGGCGTAGATGGGCAGTTTGGCGGAGCAGCTCATGAAGGGGGTGAGCAGGATGGTCATCTTCCGGTCCCGCTCACTGGACAGGGTGCGGGTGGCCATGATGGCGGGCACGCTGCAGCCGAAGCCGATGAGCATGGGCACGAAGCTGCGGCCGGAAAGGCCGATCTTGCGCAGCAGCTTGTCCATCACAAAGGCCACACGGGCCATGTAGCCGGAGTCCTCCAGAATGGAGAGGAAGAAGAACAGCACCACGATGATGGGCAGGAAGGTGAGCACGCTGCCCACGCCGGCGAAGATGCCGTCGATCACAAGGCTGTGCACCACCGGGTTGATGCCGTAGGTGGTGAGGGCGTTGTCCACCACGCCGGTCAGGGCGTCCAGCCCCAGGGCCAGCAGGTCGCTCAGCCCCTGGCCGATCAGGCCGAAGGTGAGCCAGAACACCAGCCCCATGATGCCCAGAAAGATGGGGATGGCCAGAAAACGGTGGGTGAGCAGGCTGTCTATCTTCACGCTGCGGGCGTGCTCCCGGCTCTCGCCTTTTTTGATCACAGTGTGCTCACACAGCGCGCCGATGAAGGCGTAGCGCATGTCCGCCAGCGCGGCCTCCCGGTCGGTAGCAAGGTCGGCCTCCATCTCGGTGATGGCATGCTCCAGCAGATCCTTCTCATTGTCGGAAAGATGCAGCCGCTCCAGCATTGGCACATCGCCCTCCACCAGCTTGGTGGCGGCGAAACGCAGGGGAACCCGGGCCCGCTGGGCGTGATCCTCGATCAGATGGCAGATGGCGTGGATGCAGCGGTGCATGGCGCCGGCGCAGAAGTCCACCCGGGCGGGCTTTTCCTGATTCACGGCCACCTGCATGGCGTGCTCGATCAGCTCGTCGATGCCTTCATTTTTTGCGGCGCTGATGGGAACAACCGGGATGCCCAGTTCCTCCTCCAGCTGGTTCACAAGAACCGTGTTGCCGTTGGCGCGCATCTCGTCCATCATGTTCAGCGCCAGCACCATGGGAATGCCCAGCTCGATCAGCTGCATGGTCAGATACAGGTTGCGCTCGATGTTGGTGGCGTCCACGATGTTGATGATGCCCTGCGGCCGCTCGTTGATCAGAAAATCCCGGGTCACGATCTCCTCATTGGAGTAGGGCGACAGGGAATAGATGCCCGGCAGGTCCACCACGGTGGCCTCCGGATGCTTGCGGATCTGGCCGTCCTTCCGGTCCACGGTCACGCCGGGGAAGTTGCCCACATGCTGGTTGGAGCCGGTGAGCTGGTTGAACAGGGTGGTCTTGCCGCAGTTCTGGTTGCCCGCCAGCGCAAAGGTGATGGGTGTGCCCGCGGGCAGCGCGTTTGCGGTACGGCCCCGTTTTGTGGTCGCTTCGCCAAGGCCCGGGTGGGCGATGGGCTCCACCGCACGCAGGTCGTGCTGGTGGTGATGTTCAGCTTCCACCTCTTCGGGGGTGCGGGTGTGCACGCCCTCAATGTCGATGCTTTTTGCATCCTCCAGGCGCAGGGTCAGCTCGTAGCCCCGCAGTTCCAGTTCGATGGGGTCGCCCATGGGGGCAACCTTGCGCAGGGTCACCAGCGTGCGCGGGGTGAGGCCCATGTCCAGAAAATGGCGGCGCAGCGCGCCGGAGCCATTCACCGCCGTGATGGTGGCGGTTTTGCCGATCGGCAGTTGATCAAGTGTCATTGCGTAAACCCCTCTTTTGAAAAAACGGGGCAGCCGCCCCGCCTTTGGTATGGTTTCAATACTTTATTATAATGCCTATACGCTGCACCAGTGTAGCACCTGTGGATTCACTTGTCAATATAAGGGGAAGGGCGGGCGGCAGCGAAGCCGTCACAGAAGGGGTCGGGCAAAGAAAAAGCCCCGGCGGAGCCAGGGCGAAGGAGAGGTAAAAATGTTCAGGAACGGGGCGGGGCCCACAGTTCGGTGGAGGGCTGGCGGTCCCGGATGCGGCGGGCCACCTCCTGGTGGTGCATCCGGCTGCAGGGAACCTGACTGCCGTTGGCCAGCGTGAGCACTTCCCGGAACAGATTTTCCACATGCAGCAGGTTCACCACATAGCTCTTGTGGGTGCGGGCAAAGCCGAAGGGTTCCATCTGCTGGGCAATCTGGCTGATCTGGCCGCTGAACTGGTAGCTGGCGCTTTCGCCCACCAGGGTGATGCGCCGCACGTCCGATTCAAAATAATAGATCTCGCTGTGCTTGATCTGCACCGTGCCCTCCTCGCTGGTGAAGCTGTAATAAAAATCTGGTGTTTCGCAGTGGGTCAGCGCCTGCCAGACCTCCTCCTGCAGCAGCGCACCGGAGAAGGGGCGCACCAGATAACCGCAGGCCCGGGTGCGGTAGCCGGGAATGGCCCACCGGTCGCTGCCCGCCAGCAGAATCAGGCTCATGGCCGGGTGCAGCCGGTGCAGCTGGATCGCGGCGGAAAGCCCCGCGCCGTCATCGCCCACATCCAGCAGGATCAGATCGAACCGGCGGCCCCGGGCGTATTCGTCCAGCAGGGTGCGGCTGGATTCAAAACACACGAATTCCAGCCCGCCGCGCTTTTTCAGCGGGGCAAGGCCGCGCAGCATCTGGGAATTTTCCTGCCGGTCGCGGCCGCACAGTGCAATGTATCGGATCATAAACCAGAAAAACCTCCCGCCTGGGGCAAAAAACGAAAAAACGCCATGCAAATGAAGTAGAAAAATTTACCTTTGGTTTGTTCAAATTGTCTATATTATATGTCTGAAAGTAAATAAAATCAACCACTTTTGCAGATTTTGACGGTAAAAGTGCAGATTGTGCGCGAGCTGTACACACATTGAGAAAAACTTGTTATAGTGTTGCCGTGCCCGCCGGAAACGTTTTTTCAGGTGGGTGAGAGAGACGAAAAAACAGGGCTGAAATCTGCCTTTGGCCAAGGGGCAGGCATACCCGAACGCCCTGCAACAAGGAGGAAATCTTCATGGCAAACTCTCCCCAGACAGCGGCGCCCGAACAGGGCGGCATGAAAAAGACCCTGTCGCTGTGGAACTTCTTCACCATCGGTTTTGGCGCCATCATCGGCACCGGCTGGGTGCTGCAGGTCGGCGACTGGATGGTCACCGGCGGCGGCCCCATCGCCGCCATGATCGCCTTCGGCATCGGCGCATTGTTCCTGGTGCCCATCGGCGCGGTATTCGGTGAGCTCACCGCCGCCATTCCCATCTCCGGCGGCATTGTGGAATATGTGGACCGCACCTTCGGCCACACCCTGAGCTACATCACCGGCTGGTTCCTGGTTCTGGGCAACGGTATCCTGTGCCCCTGGGAGGCCATCGCCATCTCCACTCTGGTCAGCCAGATGTTCGGCGATCTGTTCCCGATCCTGCGGTCGGTGAAGCTGTACAGCATTCTGGGTGCGGATGTTTATCTGTTCCCCACCATCATCGCGCTGGCCTTCGCCTTCTATGTGATCTGGCTGAACTTCAAGGGCGCTTCCAGCGCCGCCAAGCTGCAGGCTTTCCTGACCAAGGCGCTGCTGGCCGGCATGCTGCTGGCCATGGGCATCTCCTTCTTCAAGGGCGGCCCCGCCAACATTCTGCCCTCCTTCCAGCAGGTGCAGAGCAGCACCACCCAGACCGCCGGTACCAACATGTTTGCCGGTATCGTGTCTGTGCTGGTTATGACCCCGTTCTTCTACGCCGGCTTTGACACCATTCCCCAGCAGGCCGAGGAGGCTGCCGAGGGTCTGGACTGGAACAAATTCGGCAAGATCATCAGCCTGGCTCTGCTGGCCGCCGGTGGTTTCTACATCATCTGCATCTACTCCTTCGGCACCATCGTTCCCTGGACCGAGTTCATCACCAAGGATGTGCCCGCGCTGGCCTGCCTGAAGGACATCAACATGATCTTCTATGTGGTGATGCTCATCATTGCCACCCTCGGACCCATGGGCCCCATGAATTCCTTCTTCGGCGCCACCAGCCGTATCATGCTGGCCATGGGCCGCAAGGGCCAGCTGCCCGAGTCCTTTGCGGTGCTGGATTCCAAGTCCGGCTGCCCCAAGCTGGCCTGCACCATTCTGGCAGTGATCACCGTGATCGGGCCCTTCCTGGGCAAGAACATGCTGCTGAGCCTGACCAACGTTTCCGCGCTGGCCTTCATCTTCAGCTGCACCATGGTGAGCCTGGCCTGCCTGCGCATGCGCTACACCGAGCCCGATCTGCCCCGGCCCTACAAGGTTCCCGGCGGCAAGCTGGGCATCTGCGCCGCCATCGCGGCCGGCACCATCGTGATTCTGCTGATGGTGGTTCCCTTCAGCCCCGCTGCTCTGAACGGCGTGGAATGGGGCATCGTTCTGGGCTGGCTGGTCATCGGCCTGATCCTGATGGCCGTTACCAAGGCAGCCAAGAAAAAGTAATTTTTTCCGTGAACCTATAAGCGCACAAAACACGCTTCGGTACATAAACAAACATTGGAAACAGGAGGTTTGTTTCATTATGAGTAAGGTAGCATTTGTTGGCGGTCTGCTGATCGACGGCACCGGCGCCGAGCCGGTCAAGGACTCTCTGGTTCTGGTAGAGGACAAGAAGATCGTTTACGCTGGCCCCAAGAAGGAGTACGGCCCCGATTACGAGACCCGTGACATCACCGGCAAGACCATCATGCCCGGCCTGATCGACACTCATCTGCACTTCTCCGGCAACCTGACCGACGACGACACCGACTGGGTTCTGGAGGATCCCATCCAGAAGACCGTGGTTGCCGTTCAGCAGGCTCACGAGTGCCTGGAGCACGGCCTGACCACCGTTGGTGAGATCAGCCGCAGCGGCCTGCAGATCCGCGATATGATCGAGCGCGGCGTTATGACCGGCCCCCGCGTGGTTGGCACCGGCCTGGGCTTCGCCCGCACCTGCGGCCATGGCGACAGCCACAAGCTGCCCAGCTGGTACAACGACGAGAGCCATCCCTGGGCCGAGCGCGTGGACGGTCCCTGGGAGCTGCGCAAGGCGGTTCGCCGTCGTCTGCGTCAGAGCCCGGACGCCATCAAGATCTGGTCCACCGGCGGCGGCATCTGGCGCTGGGACAAAAAGACCGATCAGCACTACACATACGAAGAGATCAAGGCCGTTGTGGACGAATGCAACATGGTCGGCATTCCTGTATGGAGCCATGCCGAGGGCTTCGGCGGCGCTCTGGATTCCGCACGGGCCGGTGTGCATCTGATCATCCATGGCCAGGCTCTGAACGACGAATGCCTGGACATCATGGCCGAGAAGGGCATCTACTTCTGCCCCACCATTCAGTTCCTGCACGAGTGGTTCAAGACCTATCCCCCCGTGTACATCCCCGAGATGCACGACTCTCAGCCCGGTGAGACCGTTGTTGAGAAAGAGCTGAACCGCATCTACGCCAACCTGCGCAAGGCCAAGGCCAAGGGCATCGGCCTGACCATCGGTTCCGACTCCTTCTGCAGCAGTCTGACTCCCTATGGCACCACCGCCATTGGCGAGATGTACTCCTTCGTGGAGTGCGCCGGTATCTCCGAGATGGATACCATCGTTGCCGCCACCAAGGTTGGCGCCGAGATGCTGAAGGTGGACGACGTGACCGGTACTCTGGAAGCCGGCAAGTCCGCCGACCTGCTGGTCATCGAGGGCAATCCTCTGGAGAACATCCGCGCCATCGCCGTGGACAACATGAAGGTCATCATGAAGGAAGGCGCCTTTGTAAAAGGCTGATCCTTGGCCTTCCTGAACCCTGCCGCCTCCGGCCCGATCCTCTCTCTCCGGGCCGGAGGCATTTTTATCCTTTTTATAATATAAGGAAAACAAAAAGAGGCCTCCCGGCGGGAGGCCTCTTTTTCTGCCATGATGAATAAAATGAAACGGAAATGTTTTCAGTTCTTCAGCGCCTGCAGGGGAGCGGGGATGCGACCGCCCCGGTTGATGAATACGCTGGGGCTGTAGGTGCTGATGGGCATGATGGGCGCGTAGCCCAGCAGGCCGCCGAAATCCAGCTCCTCGCCGGCCTTGCGGCCGATGGCGGGAATCACGCGCACGGCGGTGGTCTTGGTGTTCACCATGCCGATGGCCGCCTCGTCGGCAATCAGGGCGCTGATCACCTCGGCGGGGGTGTCGCCGGGCAGCACCACCATGTCGATGCCCACGCTGCACACCGCAGTCATGGCTTCCAGCTTTTCCAGGCACAGGCTGCCGCAGCGGGCCGCCTTGATCATGCCGTCGTCCTCACTTACGGGGATGAAGGCGCCGGACAGGCCGCCCACATGGTTGGAGGCCATCACGCCGCCCTTCTTCACCGCGTCGTTCAGAAGAGCCAGCGCGGCGGTGGTGCCGCAGCAGCCGCAGCTCTCCAGCCCCATCTCCTCCAGAATGTTGGCCACACTGTCGCCAACGGCGGGGGTGGGAGCCAGCGAAAGATCCACGATGCCGAAGGGCACGCCCAGTTCTTTGGCGGCCAGATTGCCCACCAGCTGGCCCATGCGGGTGATCTTGAAGGCGGTGCGCTTCACCAGCTCGGCCACCTCGTCCAGCGGGGCGTCCTTGGGCAGCTTTGCCAGCGCGGCACGCACGGCGCCGGGGCCGGAAACGCCCACGTGCACCACGCAGTCCGGCTCGCCCACGCCGTGGAAGGCACCGGCCATGAAGGGGTTGTCCTCAGGGGCGTTGCAGAACACCACCAGCTTGGCGGCGCCCATGCACTGGTTGTCGGCGGTAATTTCAGCGGCCTTGCGCACCACGCCGCCCATCAGCTTCACCGCGTCCATGTTGATGCCGGTCTTGGTGGAGCCGATGTTCACGCTGCTGCACACGATATCCGTCTCAGCCAGCGCCTGGGGAATGGAGGCAATCAGCCGCTCGTCACCGGCGGAAAAGCCCTTGTGTACCAGCGCGCCGAAGCCGCCGATGAAGTTCACGCCCACGGCCTTGGCTGCCCGGTCCAGCGCCTTGGCATACTCCACCGGATCGGCGGTGGGGGCGCTGGCCAGCAGCATGGCGATGGGGGTCACGCTGATGCGCTTGTTGATGATGGGGATGCCGTAGTCGGTGGAAATCTTCTCCACAACCGGCACCAGACGGGCAGCCTTTTCGGTGATCTTGTTATAGATTTTCTCGCAGGCCTTTTTGGGGTCCGGGTCGGCGCAGTCCAGCAGGCTGATGCCCATGGTCACGGTGCGCACGTCCAGATTTTCCGAGGTGATCATCCCGATGGTTTCCAGGATGTCGCTGGTGTTGATCATGCTCAATGGAACGGCCCCCTTCTGTTAAATATGATGCATCGCGTCGAACACTTCTTCGCGGGTGATGTGCAGCTCCATGCCCATCTCGTCGGCAATGGCGGCAAAGCGGGCGCGCACGGCGTCCATATCCTGGGTGCAGCGGCTCAGGTTCACCAGCATGATCATGCAGAACATATCCTGCATAATGCTCTGGGTCACGTCCTCCACATTGATGTTCAGCTCGGCGCACACGGCGCTGACCTTGGCGATCACGCCCACGGTGTCTTTTCCGACCACGGTGATAACAGCTTTCATAAACCAAAATCCTCCCTCTGCGGCGGCACGGCGCGCAGCGCGGTGCCCGGTTTGCGGCGGTTTGCAGCCGCTGGCGGCTGCAAGACGTTATTGCCATTATAGCAGATTTTGCCGCCGCGTGGTTTACTTTAACGGTATTTTTTTTTATAATAAGGTAAATTGCCGAATCTGCCCCAAAGAGGGCCAAACAACAAAGAAAGAAGTGACCCATTGTATGGAACGTTTGCTGAAATTGTTGGAAGAAAACGCCCGCCTGAGCGTGGAAGAACTGGCCGCCATGCTGAGCACCACCCCCGAGGATGTGGCCGCCCGGATGGACGACTATGCCAAGAAGGGCGTGATCCGGGGCTACCGGGCCATGGTGGACTGGGAAAAGGTGAGCACCGACAAGGTACAGGCCGTGATCGAGCTGCGGGTGCGCCCCAAAAAGAGCCACGGCTTCGACGAAATCGCCATGGCCATCAGCCAGTTCGACGAGGTGCAGAGCGTGCTGCTCATGAGCGGCGGCTATGATCTGCAGCTGGTGATTGCGGGCCACAGCTTCCAGGAGATTGCCCTCTTCGTGGCAAAGCGCCTTTCGCCCATGGACGACGTGCTCTCCACCGCGACCCACTTTGTGCTGCGCACCTATAAAAAGGATGGCGTGATGTACGCCGAGGAAGAGCCGGACGAAAGGGAGTGGGCTACGCTGTGATGGATTACAGCCGTTTGATTGCCCCGGCCGCCGCCGAGATGCGGCCCTCGGGCATCCGTAAATTTTTCGACATCGCCGCCGAAATGGACGACTGCATCAGCCTGGGCGTGGGCGAGCCGGACTTCAAGACCCCCTGGCGCATCCGGGATGCGGGCATCAAGAGCCTGCAGAAGGGCAAGACCAGTTACACCGCCAACGCCGGCATGAAGGAGCTGCGGCAGGAGATTGCCGCCTATATGGACCGGCGGTTCGGCCTTTCCTACGATCCGCTGGGCCAGATTCTGGTCACGGTGGGCGGCAGCGAGGCCATCGACATGTGCATCCGCAGCCTTGTGGCCCCGGGCGACGAGGTGATCATCCCCGAGCCCTGCTTTGTGTGCTATCAGCCCATCACCACCCTCACCGGCGGCGTGCCGGTGCCGGTGCCCCTGAAGGCGGAAAATGAGTTCCGGCTTACCGCCGCCGAGCTGAAGGCGGCCATCACCCCCAAAACCAAGCTGCTGATCATGCCCTTCCCCTGCAACCCCACCGGCGCGGTGATGGAGCGGGAGGATCTGGAGGCCATTGCCGAGGTGCTGCGGGATACCAACATCATGGTTCTCTCGGATGAAATCTACGCCGAGCTGAACTACTGCGACCATCCCCATGTGAGCATTGCCAGCCTGCCTGGCATGGCCGAGCGCACCGTGGTGGTGAACGGCTTCTCCAAGGCCTTCGCCATGACCGGCTGGCGCATGGGCTTTGCCTGCGGCTCGCGCGAGGTGATTGCCGTGATGACCAAGCTGCATCAGAACTGCATCATGTGTGCGCCCACCACCAGCCAGTACGCGGCAGTGGTGGCTATGCGGGAATGCGATGACGAGATCGAGCGCATGCGCCAGGAATACGACATGCGCCGCCGTTTTCTGGTCAGCCGCCTGAACGAGATGGGCCTTTCCTGCTTTGAGCCGAAGGGCGCCTTCTATGTGTTCCCCAGCATCCAGTCCACCGGCCTTTCCAGCGACGAATTCTGCGAACGGCTTTTGTATGCCAAGCGGGTGGCGGTGGTGCCCGGCACCGCCTTTGGCGACAGCGGCGAGGGCTTTGTGCGCATCAGTTACGCCTATTCCGTGAGCCACCTGAAGCAGGCGCTGGACCGGATCGAATCCTTTTTGCAGCAGCTGCGGGAAGAGGGCGTGAATGGATAAAAACGTGTATTTTGCCGCAGCGGCAAATTATGACCAGCAGACGGTGGACGCGGCGGTGGAGCGGCTGTTCTGCCAGCTGCCCGCAGCCCAGGCGCTTGGAGGCAAGCGGGTGCTGCTTAAGCCTAACCTGCTGGCCAAGCACACGCCGGAACGGGCGGTGACCACCCACCCGGCGCTGGTGCGGGCGGTGATCCGGGCGGTTCGCCGCCGGGGTGCTGCTTCCATCACGGTGGCGGATTCCCCCGGCGGGGTCTACAACCCGGGCATCCTGCGGAGCATCTATAAAGTAAGCGGCCTGACCGACGTGTGCCGGGAGGAGGGCGTTGCCCTTTATACCGACTGCAAAAGCCGGGAGGTTCCGGCAAAGGGTCAGGTGGTAAAGCAGTTCACCCTGCTGGAGCCGGTGCTGGACTGCGATGTGATCATCAACCTGCCCAAGCTGAAAACCCACATGATGACCGGCCTTTCCGCCGCCACCAAGAATCTGTTCGGCTGCATCCCCGGCCTGCAAAAGGCCGAGTGGCACATGCGCTTTCCGGACAAAGAGCGGTTCGGCGGAATGCTGGTGGATCTGCTTTGCACCGTAAAGCCCGGCTTTGCCATTTTGGACGGCATTCTGGCCCAGGAGGGCGACGGCCCGGCAGGGGGCACTCCCCGCATGGTGGGCATTGTGGCAGCGGCGGAGGATCATCTGCAGATGGATCTTGCCCTCTGCCGGATGCTGGGTATCCGCCCGAAGGACGTGCCTTACTTAAACGCGGCCATCAGCCGGGGCTTGTGCCCGGAACAATTCGACCCGGCCTGCGCCAAAGGGGAAGGGGAGCTGTGCCGCCCCATTCCCGGTTACCGGCTGCCCTCCAGCTGGGGCAGCGTGGATTTTGCCGACAAGGCCCCCCGCGCCGTGCGCTGGGCGGTACCTGCGGTGGAGCGGCTGCTTGCTCCCCGCCCGGTGATCAACAAAAGCCGGTGCATCGGCTGCGGCAAGTGCGCCGAGATCTGCCCCCAGCACACCATCACGGTGCAGGGCACCGCGCACATCCACGCGGCCAGATGCATCCGGTGCTTCTGCTGCCACGAGATGTGCCCGGTGAAGGCCATCGATACCCGGCGATCTTTCCTTTTAAAAAAATTGTAACGAGGTGTGAGCCATGAAACAGGTAACCGTGCTGGCCCCGGCCAAGCTGAACCTGACGCTGGACGTGACCGGCCTTTTGCCCGGCGGCTATCATGCGCTGGATATGATCATGCAGACCATCACCCTGCACGAGCGGGTGGTGCTGCGAAAAAGCCGGGATCTGATCCTGCGCCTGCCCGGCAGCCGCATCCCGGCCAACGAAAAAAACACCGCCTACAAGGCGGCGCTGGCCTTCTTCCACTACACCGGCCTGCTGGCCGGTGTGGAGATCGAGATCCACAAGGCCACCCCGGTGCGGGCGGGCATGGCGGGCGGCAGCGCCGACGCCGCCGCCGTGCTGGTGGGCATGAACGAGCTGTACGGGGCAAAGCTGTCCATCACCGAGCTGTGTGCCATCGGCGCCACCATCGGTGCGGATGTGCCCTTTGCCATTCTGGGCGGCACCTGCCGGGTGCAGGGCATCGGCGATATCTTGAAGCCTCTGCCTCCCTGCCCGGACTGCTGGTTCGTGGTGGTGATGCCCAGCGTGGGCGTGAGTACCCCCGAGGCCTTTGCCCGGTACGATGAGGTGGGCAGCAGCGTCCACCCGGATTCCGCCGCCGCCGAAGCAGCGGTGAAGGCAGGAGATCTGAACGCCCTGTGCGCGGCCAGCGGCAACGCGCTGGAGGAGTGCAGCGGTGCAAAGGAGACCCCGGCCATCAAACGGCTGCTGGATGACAACGGCGCGCTGGCCAGCCTGATGACCGGCAGCGGCGCGGCGGTGTTCGGCGTGTTTGACGACGAGCAGGCTGCAAAGAAGGCAGCCGCCGCCCTGCGCGGTCAGTACAGCCAGGTCTATCTGGCCCAGCCGGACCGCTGGGGCGCCCGGGTGGTGCACAGCCGCCGCCCCGGCCACACCCGGAACAGAGGCGGAAAAGCGCCGGAACAAAAATCCCGGCCGCAGGAATAAAAAACAGAACGCACGTCCATGCTATTGGCAGAAGTTGCCAGGGAAAGGACGTGCGTTTTATGTTTTTGCGTGTACTTAATAAGAATCGGGCGAATTGGCTGGCCCATGGGGCGCTGGCCGCCGGGCTGATGCTGGCGGTGGCGGTGAGCGGCTGGCTGGGCCCCTTTTCGGCAAGCTGCGCTTCGCTGCGGCAGGATACCCTGCGCCTGCATGTGCAGGCAAATTCCAACAGCGAAGCGGACCAGGCCCTGAAGCTGCTGGTGCGGGACGCGGTGCTGGAAACGGCCCAGACCCTCTTCGCGGATCTGCCGGATCAGCGTACCGCACTGGAAACGGCTCAGGCCCATCTGGCAGATTTCCAGCAGGCGGCCGAACAGGTGGTGCGGGAGCAGGGCAGCGATCAGGCGGTGCGTGTCTATGTGACCAACATGTATTTCCCCACCACGGCCTACGAAGCCTTCACCCTGCCCGCCGGCCGGTACGACGCGCTGCGGGTGGAGCTGGGCGAGCACGCGGGCCGCAACTGGTTCTGCGTGCTGTATCCGGCCCTCTGCCTGAGCGCCGCCCAGCCCGCCGAATATCCGCAGCAGAATCAGCAGGAGATTCTGGAAAACAGCCAGAGCTATGAGGTGCGCTTCGCCGCGCTGGAGGCGGTGGAGCGGCTGGAGGAGTGGGTACACGGAAATTGAGTGGAACATCCCGGAACCTTTGCGCATACAATGGCGCAAGGAGGGATGCAGATATGGCAACAATCACAGCAGTGCCCCCGTACTTCGGAACGGTGCTGCAAAATGGAAGCAAGGGGCCGGACTCGGCCCAGGTACAAACCTGGCTCAACGGCATTCGCAAGCAATGGCCGCAGATCCAGAGCGTTACGGTGGACGGCCAGTACGGCGGGGCCACGGTTCAGGCGGTGAAGCAGTTCCAGACCATGGCCGGGCTCACTGTGGACGGTATGACCGGCCAGAGCACCTGGAACGCTCTGTACACCCAGTACGCCGGCATCTACGGCCCGGGCGAAATCTACCCGGGTATTGTGGCGGCCCCCGGTGCGCGGGGCGCGGTGGTGAAGAGCATGCAGCAGAAGCTGGCGGCTCTGAGCAAGGTGTACACCGGCATCCAGACCATCTCGACGGATGGAGTGTTCGGTGGCGGCACCTCGGCGGCGCTGCGCCGGTTCCAGCCCCAGTTCGGCCTCACCGCCGATGCGCTGCTGGGCAAGAACACCTTTGCAGCTCTTGCAAAGGTATATGAGGCCGTGCGGGCCGGTAACCCGCCCAAGGTGGTTACCCGGTATGCGGGCTATGTGATGCAGCAGGGCAGCAGCGGCGACTGGGTGCGCTTTCTGCAAAGCTATCTGAACGGGGTTTCCGGGATTCCCCAGCTGACCGTGGATGGCAAGTTCGGTTCCGGCACCAAAAAGTCGGTGGTGGCCTTCCAGGGCCAGCAGGGCCTGACGGCAGACGGTAAGGTGGGTACCGCCACCTGGAGCCGCCTGATCACCGTGTTCAATCAGCAGCTGAGCTGACCCGAAATCGGAAAATACCGGCAGAAAAGCAGGGCTTTCCTCCGAACCATGCGGGGGAAGGTCCTGCTTTTTTGTGGTTTTGACGGTTTTATTCCTTTCATGTTGATAGGTTAAGAAAATAATGATGCAATTTGTGAAAAGTTTATGATGTTTACCATGGAGGCTGCATATAGAAAAGGGAGGTTGGTTTTTCCATGAGAAGAAACGCTTGGCACAGAGCCCTGAGCCTGCTGGCGGCGGTGATGATGCTGGCTGCGTCGCTGCCGGTTTCCGCATTTGCCCAGGAGATTCCGGAAGAGGACCCGGCGGCCATCCGCACCGAGACTCTGCCCGGCGATCTGCCCGAAGAGGAAAGTGTGGTGGAGAGAGCTGCAACGGAACCGGATGCCGCACCGGCCGAAGCCGCCGAACCCGAAGCGGACGAGCCTGCACCGGCCGCCCTGCCGCAGGCAGCCCCCCAGCCGGAGGAACCCGCTGCGGCCGAAACCGGAAGTGCGGCGCAGGGGGTGGCAGTCAACGGGCAGAATTTCCCCGACGCTGCGTTCCGTGCCTGGATTCTGAACCCGGCCAACCTGAACGACGCCGGGCAGGACGGCACGCTCACCGAGGATGAGTTGCAGGCGGTGACCGCCATGGATGTGAGCAATCAGGGGATTGCCAGCCTGAAGGGCATTGAGTATTTCACCAATCTGGAAAGCCTGAACTGCCGGGGCAACCAGCTCACACAGCTGGATGTGAACGCAAACCGGCAGTTAAAGAACCTGAACGCCAAGGCCAATTGGCTGACCAGCCTGACTTTGCGCCTGCCCTTGCTGAAAGGGCTGTATGTGGGGAAAAACCAGCTCACCACACTGGACATGAGCCATAATCCCAAGCTGGAGGACAGCGGCTTTGTGGGCCGCAACAACGACCTGCGCACCCTGATTCTGCCCAACGTGCCCGGCCTTCAGGTGGATACCGAGGATTTTCTGGAGCAGGATCCCATTGTGGGCTCCGAGCGGTCGGAATGGTTCTACGACAGCCGGTTCACCCAGCCCATCCGGGAAGAATATATCCCCGGCAATGGCCAGACCGTTTATGCCCGCCGGGTGCCCAACCGCTATACCGTGCGTTTTTCTGCCAACGGCGGTGCAGGCAGCATGGATTCGCTGAACAGTGAATACGGCCAGCAGTTCCAGCTGCCCGCGACCCGGTTCACCCGCACCGACTACACTTTTACCGGCTGGAGCACCCGCCCCGACGGCCCGGTGGAGTATCAAAATGGCCAGACCGTGCGCAACCTGACCGCTGAGGATGGCGACGTGGTGAACCTTTACGCCGTCTGGAAAAGCTATTCTGCAATGGAGCAGCTGAGCCAGAGCTTCGCCGGATACGACCGGCAGAATTACATCGGTGAGGACTGGAACGCGCTGGAGGCCGCCTATGAAGCAGGCCGGGCGGGCATTGAGGCCGCTGCCGTTGCCGCACTGATCTGGAAGCTGAGCCGCAGGGAACGATAAAAGAGCGGTAAACCCAAAACAAAAAGGGGCTGTTGCAAAATAGCCTAAAATGAAAAAAATGAGATAGACTTCCCCGAAAGGGTTGCCTATCTCATT
>NZ_CAXSWZ010000024.1:0-51904 GCF_964241245.1 Allofournierella massiliensis | reverse complement strand
TTCCACCTGTCTTCTTGTTTTCAAACAGAAAACCTGCTCTGGCCTGATTGCCAAAGCAGGTTTTTCTACAGGCTGAGAGACTTATCTGCCAGAACAGATAAGTCTCGTCATTTAAGATAATACCAGGAAATCTCCAGTATGTTGGTATCATCACACCAAGGTGCTGACTACTCCCTTATATGTGAGCAAGTATAGCATATCATCAGCCGATTCTCAATATAAAACGATGATTTGCATTGGGACAAAATGCCCTGTTTGTCCTAATATGGCACAGATCATGTTATCCGTCAGGCCGGTTCGTTGGACGGATTCACATGAATCATAATGTGCTTTACATCCGGGAACGTACGTTCCACCTCGCTGTGGATATGTTCGGCCACCTTGTGCGCATCCCTCAGCGTTTTTTCTCCGTCCACCTGGATCTCCAGGTCAATATACACCTTGCTGCCAAACATTCTGGAGCGAAGCGAGTCCACCTGAATTACGCCTTCCTGTTCGCGGATATAATCCACCATTTTCCTGTCATAGGTTTCCCCGCAGGAGGTATCCAGCAGTTTGACGATGCCATCCTTCAAAATATCATAGGATGCCTTCACAATGAACAGGCAGATCACCACACTGGCCACAGAGTCCATCACAGGGAATCCAAGCATTGCTCCGCCAATGCCGATCAGAGAACCAACCGATGAAAATGCATCGGATCGGTGGTGCCATGCATCCGCCATAAATGCAGAAGAATTTATGAGATTGGCGTAGTAACGGGTATACCAGTACATGGCTTCCTTGCTTACGATGGAAACAATTGCCGCAGCAAGGGCAATTGCTCCCGGGGCAGCAAGCGATCCATAACTGCCGGAGAGAATCGTCTCAACTCCGGTTTTGCCTACCCCAAGGCCGGTTGCCAGCAGAATGATTCCCAATCCCAGAGAGGCGATACATTCAATGCGATCATGACCATAGGGATGTGCGGTATCCGCCTCCTTCTTTGAAGCTTTTACACCAATCCAGGCGATCACCGTGGTGATTACATCGGAGAAGGAGTGAATTGCGTCCGAGATCATTGCGCCGGAATTGCCCGCAACGCCAGCAAACAGCTTAAATGCGGACAGAACTGCATTCCCAAACACACTTGCAAAAGACATCTTGCGAATGGCGGATGCCTCATCAACGGAATTCACACGGGAAATGGGGTTGTTCTTGTTTACAGCTTTCATAAAAAGCCCTCCTGTTCATACTTTTAATCGGACGGTTTCTCTCGTCAGCCCACATCAGAAAATTCTCATTCCCCGGGAAAAACAAAAAGCACCCGCGGGGACATACAACTGTCCCGCAGATGCCGTATCTCTGCTGCCATAATGGCCCGGCAAGTGGCCTGTTGGCCACCGCCTGTTCAGTTTGTACTGTTGAATTTGCATCCTCTTGTCAGGATGTAATGCAGTGCAAAGAGTATCTTAATGATTGCATGGGATATCCCGCTCTGTCAAGGCATTGCTCATGATTCTGATTCTTGGCTGTGTGTTATTTCCGGCCCCATGGCTCATCAAAAATCCATGTCTCTGTGTACAGGGCTTTTTTGACCGGATTCCCAAAGATCCCGCCATGGCGGCCGCGGTAATGCTGATTTTATATTTGCTGAAAGGCCTGACGATTTTCTTTCCCCTTATCGTTCTCGAAATCGCTAGCGGCTATCTTTTTTCCGGCTGGACTGCACTTCTGGTCATTTTTTCCGGAATACTCATTATTCTGACGGTTCCTTATTGGGTTGGCCGTGCGGCAGGAATGGAAGCCGTGCACAAGCAGGTGAAAAAGCACCCTCGATTTGAAAAAATATTGAGCATGCAGCAACAGAATTCCTTCTTTCTGTGCTTCTTTTTACGAATCATCAGCTGTTTGCCGGGAGATGTCGTAACCATGTATCTGGGGGCAACCAGAACATCCTTCTGGAAAAATATTCTTGCCGGAAGTCTGGGGCTTTTGCCCGGAATGGTCTTAGCCACATTCATGGGGGAAAGTGTTCAGCAGCCACAATCACCGGCATTCTGGATTTCTGTTGGGCTGATGCTCACGCTCTCGGCATCTTCTGCTGCCACATACTTTTTGTATTGCCGCAAAGGAAAGAGAAGAGCAAAAACCAGAGAATGACTGCCCCAATTTTAGATAGATGAAAAGGAGAAAATGCTTATGCTTGACAGTTCTGAAAAACGGCGTCGAATCGCCAAATGGCTGCTCAGCCTGTTTACCTGCTGCATTTTGATTTATCTGGGCTTTCGCCATATAAGCAGTATTGCGGCGGTGATTCTTCAGCTGCTCGACCTGGCAAAACCGCTGCTGATTGGCGTCATGCTCGCTTTGATCTTCAATGTACCGATGAGCTTTTTTGAGCGATATTTGCGCACAAAGGCCGGACTGCAGCATGCTGCCCGCCCGCTCTCGATCGGGCTTTCGCTTCTTTTGGTGTTCGGGATTTTCATCGGTGTCACAGTTCTGGTTGTACCGGAAGTGGTAAAGGCGATCAAGCTCATTGTTCAGATCACCGGCGGGGGACTGGAGCAGCTGGCACAAATGGAAAGCAACACCGCTCTGACAAGTACACCGCTCGGTCAGCTTTTTGAAAAGGTCGATATCGACTGGCTTGGATTGAAAAGGCAGATGGGGGAATGGGTCAAATCCCGCAGTGGCACGCTTGTCAATCAGGTCGTAGGGGCTGCCGGTTCTCTGGCAGGTGGTGTGATCACTTTCTCGATTGGGCTGATCTTTGCGGTATATATTCTGGCCGGAAAGGAGCGGCTGAAACATCAGGCCAGCCGGGTGCTTCATGTATGGCTTCCGAAGCGTTTCGTTGAAGAGCTGATTCATGTCGCCGCTGTTTGCAGCAACACCTTCCGCCTGTTTATTACAGGGCAGCAACCGAAGCAATCATCCTCGGAACACTGTGTATGGTTGGAATGCTCATTTTGCGGATTCCCTACGCGCCCATGATCGGAGCACTTGTTGGGGTTACTGCATTGATCCCCATTGTAGGCGCTTTTATCGGTACAATCGTAGGCGCAATTATGATAATGACCGTCAACCCCTTCAAAGCGTTTGTGTTTGTCGTCTTTCTGCTGATTCTCCAGCAGATTGAAGGAAACATGATTTACCCGAAAGTTGTGGGCTCGAAAATCAATCTTCCTGCTATATGGGTATTGGCTGCTGTTACAATCGGCGGTAATCTGGGCGGCCCCATCGGCATGCTGCTGGGGGTTTCGGCAGCCTCCGCCGCCTATGCTTTGCTGAAGGAAAGCCACCGCCCGGCGGGAGCAGGGGCGTTTGTAATATTTGCATTCCATTGTTACCCCCATTCGGATGGCAGGGCAGGGAAATCCCGCTCTGCCATTTTTCTGTGTTCAAATTCTGTGTGGTTGACAGCAAAAAGTATGTCTTTGCCATCATGGAAGTTTTAGCCGCAAATCTGTTTTTTTTTTTCGGGTTGTGCGAAACCTGGATTTATACTATAATAAGTTCGAAAATCAGGTATCGATCCACCCGTGCCGGAGCACAGTAAAGCTGCCGACACGCCGCTGGGAAGCTGCAAAAGAGGAGCGTTTGCAATGAAAGAATATCAGAGCATGACCAAGCAGGAGCTGCAGGAAGAATACGAGGCGGTTCTGGCACAGTATCAGAGCTATCAGGCAAAGGGGCTGAAACTGGATATGTCCCGCGGGAAACCCTGTGCCGAGCAGTTGGAGCTTTCCAACGAGCTGCTCAGCCAGAATCAGTACATTGGGGAAAATGGCGAGGATTCCCGTAACTACGGTTTGCTTGCCGGTATGCCCCAGGCCCGCCGTTTCTTTGCCGAGCTGATGGATGTGGAGGAAAATGAAGTCATCGTGGGTGGCAATTCCTCGCTCACACTCATGTATTATATGATCGATCTGGGCTGGCGGGTCGGCTTTGCGGACAGCGACCACCCCTGGCGCACCGAGGAAAAGCTTAAATTCCTGTGTCCTGTACCCGGCTATGACCGTCACTTTGCCATTACGGAGTATTTCGGCTTCGAAATGCTGCCCATCCCCATGAAAGAGGATGGCCCGGACATGGATCTGGTGGAGCAGCTTGCCGCTGATCCCAGCGTGAAGGGCATCTGGTGTGTGCCGCTGTATTCCAATCCGGATGGCTATATTTACAGCGCGGAAACGGTACGCCGGCTTGCCAGCATGAAAACCGGTGCGCCGGATTTTAAGATCATCTGGGATAACGCATACTGTGTGCATCATCTTACCGATGAGCATTGCTCCGTACCCGATATCCTGACCGAGTGCAAAAAGTATGGCACGAAGGATCGTCCTCTGCTGGTATGCTCCACCAGCAAAATGACCTTCCCCGGAGCTGGTGTTGCCGCGCTGGCCGCCAGTGAGGCCAATATTCGCCACATCCTCACCCAGATGGCTCCCATGGCCATCAGTGCCGACAAGATGAATCAGATGCGCCATGTGAGCTTTTTGAAAAACAAGGCGGGCGTATTGGCACACATGGAAAAACATCGTGCTATTCTGGAACCCAAATTTGAACTGCTCAAGGAAGCCTTTGCTTGCCAGCTAACTCCCTGCGGGGCCATTGCCCGCTGGACCAGCCCCAAAGGCGGATATTTCATCAGCCTGTATGTGATGGATGGCTGCGCAAAGCGCGTGGTTCAGCTGTGCAAGGAAGCCGGTGTGATTCTCACTCCTGCTGGTTCGGCTTATCCCTACGGCAACGACCCGCAGGATCATCACCTCCGCATCGCTCCCTCGTATCCCACGGTGGCCGAACTGGATCAGGCCAGCCAGCTGCTTTGTGTCAGTGTTCGTCTGGCCAGTCTGGAAAAACTGTTGCAGGCATAACAAAAACCAATTGCAACGGCAGGCGAATCTGTGCTATAATAACGGAATCTTAAACTGCGGTGCGGGATAATACGGCCCGGCCGTTCATCAAAGGAGGACCCCATATGAAGTGCCCTTACTGCGGCGAACTGGAATCCAAGGTCATTGATTCCCGCCCCACGGAGGACGGCGAGAAAATCCGCCGCCGACGGGAATGCCTGCGCTGCGGCAAGCGTTTTACAACTTATGAAATCGTGGAAACCGTGCCTTTGATGGTCATCAAAAAGGATCGTTCCCGCCAGGTGTTCGATCGGCAGAAGCTCCTGGGTGGCATGCTTCGAGCCTGCGAAAAACGCCCGGTCAGCTATGAGATGCTGGAGCGGGCGGTGGATAACATCGAGCAGTCCCTTCTGAACAGCTATGAGCGCGAAGTCACCTCCATTCATATTGGTGAGCTTGCCATGGAAGAGCTGAAGAAGGTTGATGAAGTGGCGTACGTACGCTTTGCTTCGGTTTACCGGCAGTTCTCTGATTTGAACACCTTCATGAATGAGCTTAAGGAAATGCTCAGCAAGCGTTCAGAGCAGCCCGAAAAATAATCGGCGCACACCGTTCAGCTGAGATTTCAGTTTTCCCGTTTCGCAGAGAAGATCCTGCAGATAGTCCGGGTGTGCATAGGCGTTCAGGCCATACAGCGCACTTTCCAGTTCATGGAGCTGATCTTTTCGAATAAACACGGCAAGTACTGCCTGCTGCTTTTGATAGCTCTGTGTCATATATCGGATTTGCTCCCGTGCTTGCGGATACTCTCCACAGATGCAAAGGCTTTCCACCCGTGCAAGCCCCTTATCCAGCGAATCGAGGGAATCCGATACCAGACGCTGACCGATGAGTGTGAGCAAACACAATGCCGCAAGAATCATTGCGGCTGCCCGCAACCGTTTCATTTCTGTCCTTTCCACAGCCCTCTGATTCGCTTTTGCGGCAGGGGGCTGTTTTCTTTTGGAATCAATCTGTATTCGCCTCCGGCCCGTACCAGAAGAAGCAGTACCTGTTCCCGAGTGCATTTTTCTTTCCGGAGAAGGAACTCCAGCCATTGGGCGTCCTTCCTGCAGAGCGGAAGTGCCCCCTTCAGAAGCTGTCCATCCGCAATTACCGGAATAAAGGGATCGCCGTCCTCTGTTTTGCAAATGCTGATGCTGCCGTTGGTCTCCACCACCGCCCAGCTTACCTGTGCCGGGTCAAATACATCCTTACCGCGCAAGGCTTCCAGAAGGTCCCCGGTCCCAAACCGCAGCGATCGCAGAGTTTCGCGGCAGATCTTTCCGTCTCGAATCACGGTGACAGGGGAGCCGAACAGCAATCGTGCTGCTTTGGGCCGGCAGAAACACAGCCCGGAGAGGAAAAGTTCCAGTGCCACAATCAAAAACACAGGAACAAGGCTGGCAGTAAGTGGCAGCTCCGGCGACTCGATGGAGATGGACGCAAGGTTGGAGATCAGAATGGTGGAAACAAGCTCGGCGGGCTGTAATTCTCCCAGCTGACGTTTTCCCATCAGGCGCATGGCCAACAGAATGAGCAGATAAACCATCAGGGTTCGCAGCATCAGAATCAGCATTCCTTATCCTCCGTCTCTTTGAATCGTCTCACTGCCTTTTCGGTTTGCAATGCGGTCATTTGGGGCATACTAAGCCCCGGAGGTGACGCCGATGCAAACGGAAGAAACATTGAAGCCGCAACTTCAGCAAAATATCGAGTTGCTGAAACAGAGGTTTGGCAACTCGATTGATCTGTATACAAAGCCAGTCCGGATTCTGGGGATTCCATGTTGTCTTTGTATGTTCGAGGGCCTTTCCACCATTGAACGTTTGTGGGTGGTGGTGTTGGACATGCTGAGCAAAAGTGAGTTTCAGCCGGAAAGCGGTCTGGAGCTGTTTCATTACATGCAGTCTCAAACCGACCTGCCGCTGGAAAATTCCTGCGTGGAAACCGTGGATCAGCTGCGCACGCAGCTCACCGCCGGCACCACAGTGATTCTGATTGACGGATGCTGTAAAGCAGTGGTGCTTTCCACTCAGAACATGCAGTTCCGATCCATTCAGGAGCCCTCCGGAGAAGGGAATGTGCGGGGCTCCCGGGAAGGCTTCAGCGATCTGCTGCGCATCAACATCAGCCTGCTGCGTCGCCTGATCCGCACCGAAACGCTCACGGTGGAAACAATGATTTGTGGTGAGCGGACTGCCACAGAGGTGGCACTGGTTTACGATCGCTCTCTGGCGCCTGAGGAACTGGTAAAGCAGATCCGCGGCCGGCTAAGCAAGGCAAAACTTCCCGTGCTGTTTGACTCCAGCTACCTTGTGCCTTTTTTGCAGCGGGGCGGGTTCAGCTTTTTTCAGCAGGCAGGGTATACGGAACGCCCGGCCACAGCCTGCGCCAAACTCTGCGAGGGGAAAATAATAATTCTTGTAAACGGCAGCCCCTTTGCCATGATAATCCCGTATTTTTTCAGTGAACACTTTCAAAGTCTGGACGATTACTCCACGAAAGCCTATTTTGCCAGCTTTATCCGCATGATCAAATACGGCGCTTTCTTTCTTGCAGTGCTTTTGCCCGGCGTGTTTGTTTCCGTTGCAGAATATACGCCGGAGCTGTTTCCTCCGCAGCTGCTGTACAAAATCGCAGCCGCAGAAGCAGCCACACCATTGCCACTGTTCCTTGAGATGGTGCTGGTTATTGTTTTGCTGGAGATCGTACGGGAAGCAGGTTTGCGGCTGCCTCATCCCATTGGTCACAGCGTAAGTCTTGTGGCAGCCATCATTGTGGGAGATGCAGCGGTGAAGGCCGGAATCTTGAGCACTCCCATTGTAATCACCGCAGCGCTGACCACAATCTCCATGTTTGTGATTCCTTCTCTGTATGAACCGGCCACCGTGCTCCGCATCCTGTTTGTCTTTGCTGGAGGTTTATTTGGTCCCTTCGGTATTCTGGCTCTTCTTTTTATAATGCTTACCAGCATCTGCGGAATGAACTCCTTTGGCCTGCCCTATACGGCGCCTCTCATCCCGTGGGAAAGCGGAGCGGTTCGAGACGGGGTGCTTCGCACCAATTGGAAGCAGCTGGCCCGCCATCCCTTTTCCGTAAACGATTTACCGGGAGGAAATGCAGATGGCACAGAATAAACAGTCCGCAATTGCTCCCGTCCAACTGGCTGCTGTTATGGGGGCAGCGCTGCTGGCCGATGTGTTTTTGCAGCCCTTCGGGCGCCGTGCTCCGCTCCTGACTGCACAGCACGGAATCCTGTGCGCTGCCGGTCAAATGGCGTTTTTTTCATTTCTTTTGTGGTTGCTGCGCAAAGAAGCCTGCCGGGCACTGGAAAATCGGATTTTCTGCAGTCTGATCAGCGTTGTAATGCTGCTTTCTGCCGCGTTGGAAATCATTCAGGGCGAACGTTTTTACAGCCAGTCCATGCGCACTGGTCTTCCGGTGGAATTTTTCCTTGTCCTTTTGTTTGTCTCGGTGTTTTATGGTGTTTATTCCGGGCTGAATGCGCTGACTCGAACCGCCTGGGCCGTGTTGGCACTCACCGCTTTTTCCATGGCCTTGCTGTTGGTTTCCGTTCTTCCTCAGCTGCGCTTTGTGAATCTTCAGCCTGCATCTCTGAATCGGGCAGAGCTGACCCGGAATTTTGTCAGCCAGTTTTATCTGGCTCCGGAACTGATTCTCTGGGCGGTTTTATGGCCGTCGGACACCTTACAGAAAACCAAACACCGGCCTGCGATTGTTTTTATATGGCTTTTCGCCGCCCAGGCTCTATTCTGCCTGCTGGGCGAAATGACGCTCGGCCCGGCGTACCAGCAGGAGGAACAGCCGCTGTTTACGATTGCACGGCTGGGTGGAATTTCCGTATTCCGCCGACTGGACGCCCTGCATGCCTGCATATGGCTGCTTCTTTTCTTTGTCAAAATCACACTGTATTTTTCCGTATTTACCCAGATCATCCGCAGGGTGTTCCCTGTGTTGAAGGGCCACAGTGCCTACTATCTGGCAGTGGCGGGAGTGATCGGCATTTTCCTGGCCACCTGGGGACAGGCGGAACAGGCCGCTTACCGGTTGCAGCAGGCAGTCATTCTGGCATTGCTGATATGGCTGGCATTGTTTCGTATTTCGGCGGGGAGGCAAAAAAGATGAAATTGTTAAAACGGATTGCCCCTCTGTTTCTGGCAGTCGCCCTGTGTGGCTGCTCATCCACAGGGCTGGGGGACAAGGTAATTGTAAAAGCGCTCTTTCTGGATCATCAACAGCAATATATCGCTCAGGTGCTGGTTCTTGAACCCCAGCCAAGTGCCGACGCAGGGGAAGCCTCGGAAACCATCCGACTGATCGAGGGCAGAGGAAGTACCCTTGCAGAGGCTGTCAGCAAGGCGGAATCCGCCCGCGCCGAAGAGCTTTTTTACGGTCAGAACGAGCTACTTCTTCTGGGACCCGGACTGCAGCAGCAGGGGATGAGTGAGTGCTGCCGCTTTCTTTATGAAAACTCTGCCGGGCGCCCCAATATGGCAGTGTGGGGTATCAACCTTCCCGCCGATGAACAACCGCTTACCTCGGATAATGCCAGTGCAGTACTGGAGGGAATCCGCAGACTGGGGGAGAGAGGAGGATATCGCACCTACCTTTACCAGCTTGCCGCAGCACAGGGCGGGAGCATTCTTCCACTTGTGAAGCTCAGCGGCGAGGACGATGTGCAGATGCCAGGGCTGACTTTTTATCAGAACGGAGCACCGGTGGCTCACATGTCCGGAAACGAAATGGAGCTGGCAGCTCTGTTCAGTGGGCAGAAAGGAACCGGACAGCTTCAAATGGAAAGCGAAAACGGTCCGATCACTCTGACCATCCGCTCTCCCAAACTGATTTATGAGTGCGTGGAACAGGAGAGCTCCATGGCGCTTCACATTCGATTTTCCGGTCATGTGGAGCAGATGACCGGAGAATCCCTTCCCGGTGCACGGGAGGAACGGCGTTCACTTTTAAAAGAGCTGAACAGACAGCTGGAGCAAACAGCCGTCGATGTAGTTCGAAAATCCTTTTCTGAGGAGAGCGATCCGTTCGGGTTTTTGAACCGTTTCCGGAATAAAAATGAGCAGCTGGCTCTTACACTGGCGGAAAATGGTATGCTTTACCAACCGGAAAGTGTGGTGTTTTCCAGCGCGCTTCAACTGCTGTAGCGGCTGTGCCTGTATCTCTGTAAAAAATAAAGGTCGTCCGGCTGGAGTCTTCGTTCTGCCGGACGACCTGCTTTTCTGTGCACTTCTTCTCAGCCAGACAAAAAAGCGGCACCGGGAGCACCTACAGTTTGTGCAATACTGCATGCTTTTCTTGCAAATCAAATTGATAATCTTTCCGCAATCATGTATAATAAAAACAACTCTGAAATTTCATCAAAAAGGAAGGGTGTTCTTTATGCCAGCATTTTCCGTCCCACTGAGCAAAGTAGCGGAACAGCTGAATCTTGAAACGATCTATGCGCCGAAAGAATTGACTGAGATCCCAATTTATACGGCGGATGTCAACCGCCCGGGCATTGTGCTTGCTGGGTACTACCAGTATTTCGATGCCAATCGGATCCAGATCTTCGGTATGGTCGAGATGTCTTATCTGCAGGAGCTGCCCGCAGCTACCCGTCGCGCTCACCTGGAGCGTCTGTTTGAGCTTACCCCCCCGGCGGTGCTCATCAGCCGCAGTCTGGAACCCCTGCCTGAGATGATCGACTTTGCGCGGAGGTACTCTGTGCCTGTTCTGTCTTCTGCGGAGTCCACTTCCACCTTGATGAGTGCTTTGATCAGTCTGCTGAATGTGGAGCTGGCCCCCCGTGTTACCCGTCACGGTGTTTTCATTGAAGTTTACGGCGAGGGCATCCTGATTCTGGGTGACAGTGGCGTAGGCAAGAGTGAGACCGCTGTGGAGCTGGTCAAACGTGGCCATCGCCTGATTGCCGATGACGCCGTGGAGCTGCGCCGCACATCCAGCCGCACCATCGTGGGTACGGCTCCGGAAAACATCCGTCACTTTATCGAGCTGCGCGGCATCGGTATCGTTAACGTTGCACGCATTTTCGGTATCGGCTCGGTTAAGGTGAGCGAGAAGGTTGACCTGGTCGTGGATCTGGAACCCTGGGACAAAACCAAAAATTACAGCCGCACCGGTCTGGAAACTGATTTCTATGATATTCTGGGTGTACAGATTCCCAAGACGGTAATTCCTGTTATGCCCGGCCGTAATCTGGCGGTAATTCTGGAAACGGCCGCTATTAACAACCGTCAGAAAAAGATGGGTTATAACGCCGCCAAAGAGCTGCTTGCACGCCTTGGCCTGGATGAGGACATTGGCATCTGACACAGAAAGGGAGCATATACTTTGTATCAAATTGCAGCGGATCTGCACACGCACACACTGGTTTCCAACCACGCATTCAACACCATCACCGAAATGGCCACAAAGGCTGCAGCAATGGGGTATAAGGCCATCGCCATCACCGATCATGGCTGCGCCATGCCGGATTCCCCGCACATCTGGTATTTTAACAATCTGATTCGTCTGCCGGACGTGCTGGAAGGAATCCCTGTGCTGAAGGGCGTAGAGGCCAACGTGATGGATTTGGAGGGAACGCTGGATTTTTCACAGCAGGAGCTGGCTCGCTTCGACTGGGTTATTGCCTCCATCCACGGCGACTGCCTGCCGGGCAAACTCACCGTGGAGCAGGCCACAGATCTCTGGTTGAAGGTGGCGCAGAATCCTTATGTTGACATGATCGGCCATTCCGAACAGGCCAACCACGTGTATGACTATGACCGGGTCACCCGGGAATTTGCCGCCCACAATAAAGTGGTGGAGCTGAACGGAAACTCCTTTGCCGTGCGCCCGGAAGGGGCAAAAAACATGAAGGCGCTTGCGCTCGCGTGTAAAAACAGTGGCTGCAAGATCGCGCTGAACAGCGATGCCCACTCCACCTATCATCTGGAGCGCGGTGTATCGCACCTGTTCGGGATTCTGGAGGAAATTGATTTCCCGAAGGATCTTATCGTCAATGGCTCCGGTGAAAACCTTCGCCGTGAGCTGGAAATACATAATAAAAAAATCGTAGATCGGATCGGAGAGTTGTTAAGATGAAGAAATATACAATTGGCGTAGATCTGGGCGGTACCACCATCACCGCCGGTATTGTGGATGAAGAATTCAAAGTGCTGCACAAATGCACCTGCGACACCGATCTGCCCCAGCCTGAAGAAAAGATCGAAGAGAAGATTGCCAACCTGTGCCGTCAGGTCCTGGTGGAGAGCAATCTGACTCTGGATGACCTGCTGTGGGTGGGCATCGGTACCCCGGGCAGCGTAAACAGCAAAACCGGCATAGTGGACTTTAACGCGAATTTCGGTTATTATGATTGGGAGCTTCGCGATCACATGGAGAAGCGCCTGGGTTGCAAGGTCTACATCGAAAACGATGCAAACGCAGCGGCTTACGGCGAATTTATCGCTGGTGGCGCACGCGGTGCACGGTATGCTGTGGTGATCACTCTGGGCACTGGCATCGGCGGCGGCATCATCATCGACGGCAAGATTTTTGCCGGCTTTAACTATGCAGGTGCTGAGCTGGGCCACATGGTAATTCAGAAGGATGGCCGCCCGTGCATGTGCGGCCGAAACGGCTGCTGGGAAAAGTATGCTTCCGCCCGTGCTCTGGCAGAGGATACCAAAGCCGCTATGATGTCGCACCCCAAAAACATGATGTGGCAGCTGGTGGACGGCGACATCACCAAGGTTGGCGCCAAGACTGCATTTGACGGCATGGCTGCCGGCGACGAGCTGGCCACTCAGCTGATCAACAAGTTTGTAGAATATGTGGCGTGCGGCCTGACCAACGTGGTCAACATCTTCCAGCCGGAAATCATCTGCATCGGCGGCGGCGTTTCCAAGCAGGGCGAGGTTCTGCTGGCTCCTGTGCGCAAGCTGGTCAACTGGGAGGATTATGCCCGTGATGGCAAGCGCCGTGTGACCATCAAACCCGCCGAGCTGTTTAACGATGCCGGCGTTGTGGGCGCAGCATGGCTGGGCAACCAGGAAAAACTTTAATTTTTAGGAGGCCGTTTTATGGCGTGCACGGAGCATTTAAAGCAAAAACTGGAGGAAGCAGCGATCCCTTATTCCTGCGGCGAGCCCCTTGCACGCCACACCAGCTTCCAGATTGGCGGCCCTGCCGCCTTGTTCTGCATGCCTCACACCGCGCAGCAGCTGGTTCAGGCCATTGGGCTGTGCCGTGAGGAAGGGGTGCGGACCTACATTCTGGGCAATGGTTCCAATCTTCTGTTCAGCGATCATGGCTTTGACGGTGTGGTGGTTTCCACCCGTTCCCTTGAGCCCGAAATCCGGGTGGAAGGGGATCGCATCATCGCCGGAGCGGGAGTTTCATTGAAACAGGTCTGCGAAGAGGCTGCGTGCCATAGCCTTACCGGTCTGGAATTCGCCTACGGTATTCCGGGCAGTCTGGGCGGCGCAGTGTACATGAACGCCGGCGCTTACGGCGGTGAAACCCGCGATGTATTGCTGGAGGTCGAATTTCTGGACGAAGCCGGTCAGATTCGTTCTCTTCCGGTTTCCCAGCTGGAGCTTGGCTACCGCACCAGCATCTTTGCGCGCACCGGCTGGTGTGTACTTCGGGCAACATTGCAGCTCCATCCGGGAGATTCCGTTCAGATTCAGCAAAAAATGGATGACCTGATGAATCGCCGCAGGCAAAAACAGCCTTTGGAATATCCCAGCGCAGGCAGCGCCTTTAAGCGGCCGGAAGGTGCTTTTGCCGGCAGCCTGATCGAACAGTGCGGCCTGCGGGGCTTCCGTGTGGGCGATGCCGCCATCAGCGAAAAGCACTGCGGCTTCATTGTGAATCTGGGCCACGCCAGCTGCGCGGACGTGCTGGAGCTGGCCCGTCAGGTAAGTGAACGGGTACAGCGGGAAACGGGTTTTGTGCTGGAAAAGGAAATCCGTGTAGTGGAATAATTGCGCGCATGACCGGCTGCTGGCAATCGGCAGCCGGTCATGCAGGTTATGCTGGATAAAAAAGAGAAGGAAAAGGAGAGACGGATCATGGAACTGCTGGTGGTTACCGGCCTTTCCGGGGCTGGAAAATCCCTTGCGGTAAATGCATTGGAGGATATTGGTTATTTTTGTATCGACAATATTCCGGCCGGGCTGATGCCCCGTCTGCTGGATTTCGCCCTTCAGGGCGAAACCATGCTGGAGAAGGTGGCGGTGGTGGTGGACATCCGCGGCTGCCGCACCCAGAGCGACGTACAGGAAGCTCTGACCAGTATGGACAGCCGCCAGGTGCCATATCAGGTGCTGTTTCTGGACGCTTCCGACGATGTACTTGCACGGCGCTATAAAGAAACCAGACGTATTCATCCGCTGTGTGTGCAGGAAGGCGTTTCCATGACCGACGCCATTGAGCAGGAGCGTAAAATCCTTCAGCCTTTTTTTGAACGCGCAGATTTTGTGGTGGACACTTCTCTTCTTTCCGCCGCGCAGAACAAAGAGCGAATCTGCAAACTCTTCCTGCACCAGAACCAGCAGCCAATGGTGCTGACAATTCTTTCCTTTGGCTTCAAGTACGGCCTGCCAAAGGAAGCGGATGTGGTATTTGATGTGCGCTGCCTGCCCAATCCTTTTTACATTCCGGAACTGAAGGAAAAAACCGGTCTGGACAGCGAAGTAGTAGACTATGTGATGCAGTTTGAGCAGTCGCAGGAACTGCTGCGTCGCATTCTGGATCTGCTGGATTACTCTCTCCCCATGTACATCAAGGAAGGGAAAAGCCAGCTGACGATTGCGGTGGGATGCACCGGCGGAAAACATCGATCCATCACCTTTGCCCGCAAGATCGCAGAACATTGCCAGAAACTGGGCTATGGGCCGATTCTCTATCACCGCGACCAAAAGCGTGTATATTGACGAAAGGGCATCTGTAAAAGAATGAGCTTTGCACAGGATGTAAAAACCGAGATCACTCAAAAAAAGATCAGCCGCCCATGCTGCCTTCTGGCAGCCAGCTACGGCGCGGCCTGTTTCAGCCGTTATTTTGACAGCCGCGGAGTAGTTTTTCAGACCGAGCTTGGAACCGCTGCCCATTATGTAAAACGGGTATTCCATCTGTGCGGCATCGAGGGCAATGTGACCAGCAAGCAGCGGCCCAGCGGCATGGTTTATGAATTCAAGGTGGATGATCCGGAACAGGTTCAGCTGATGCTGGAAAAGTTCCACTGCGACCCGGAGCAGGTCAGCCTGCGCATCGACCCCACATTGCTGCGTTGCCCCCAGTGCAGCGCGGCCTTTCTGGCTGCTGCCTTCGTGTGCTGCGGCACCATGACTGATCCCCGCAAGGAGTATAACCTGGAGTTTCTTTCCAGCCGCCATAATCTTGCACGGGATCTGGAGGGAATTCTGGCGGAGCATGAGTTTCGCCCCCACCGCACTCTGCGCAAGGGCGTGAATGTGGTGTACATCAAAGCAAGTGAACAGATTGAGGAGCTTCTGGCCTACATGGGGGCAGGGAACGCAGCCATGGAGATCATGAACCACAAGGTGATCAAGGAACTGCGCAACAAGACCAACCGCCTGACCAACTGTGAGACGGCCAATATGGACAAGACCGCAACCGCAAACGTTCAGGTAACGCGAGCCATCGAATATCTGAAACAGAATCACATGTTTGATGGCTTGAGCCAGCCTCTGCGGGAAGCTGCAGAGCTGCGGCTGGCCTGGCCGGATCTGTCGCTTTCCCAATTGGCGGAAAAGAGCCCGCAGCCCATCAGTAAATCCGGGCTCAGCCACCGGCTGAAAAAGCTGGAGCGCCTGGCATCTGAACTTCAGCAAAGGAGAACCAATGGCTGATACCAACAAGCAATTTACCCATCTGCATGTCCACACGGAATACAGCCTTCTGGATGGTGCCTGCCGAATCGACCGCATTTTTGAACGGGTCAAGGAGTTGGGCCAAACCTCCATCGCCATCACCGACCATGGTGTGATGTATGGCTGTGTGGATTTCTACAAAGCCGCTAAAAAGGCCGGCATCAAGCCCATCATCGGCTGTGAGGTCTATGTGGCCAATCGTTCCCGTTTCGATAAGGTCAACCGCATCGATGGCTCCAACCATCTGGTGTTGCTGTGCAAAAACGAAACCGGTTACAAAAACCTGATCAAGCTGGTTTCTGCCGGCTTCATTGAGGGTTTTTACTCCAAGCCCCGGGTGGACAAGGAACTTCTGGAGCAGCATCACGAAGGCCTGATCTGTCTTTCTGCCTGTCTTGCAGGCGAAGTCCCTCAGGCACTGCTCGCAGGCGATTATGAGAAAGCCCGCCAGGTTGCATTGTATTACAACGATCTGTTCGGGCAGGGAAACTATTACATCGAGATCCAGGATCACGGCATTGAAGAGCAGCAACAGGTTTTGCCGCTGCTGATTCGCCTTGCCCGGGAGACCGGTATCCCGCTGGTAGCCACCAACGATGCCCATTACCTCCGCAAGGAGGACAGCAAGATGCAGAGCATTCTGATCTGCATCCAGACCGGTAAGACCATTCAGGACGACGACAAACTGGAGTTTGAAACCGACGAATTCTATCTGAAAAGCACCGACGAAATGTACGATCTGTTTGCCATTGCGCCGGATGCCTGTGAAAACACCAACCGTATTGCGGAACAGTGTAATTTTGATTTTGAATTCGGCGTGACCAAACTGCCTTACTTTGAAGCCCCTGACGGAATGGAAAATCAGGCCTACTTCGAAAAGCTGTGCTACGAAGGCCTTACCCGCCGTTATGGCAGTAATCCCGCTCCGGAAATCCGGGAGCGTCTGGATTACGAGATCGATGTAATCCGCCGTATGGGCTACACCAACTATTACCTGATTGTATTTGATTTCATCAACTACGCCAAAACACAGGGTATCCCGGTAGGCCCCGGACGCGGAAGTGGCGCCGGAAGTCTGGCTGCCTATTGTGTGGGTATCACCAACATTGATCCCATCCGCTACAACCTCCTGTTCGAACGGTTTTTGAATCCGGAACGTGTGAGCATGCCGGACTTTGACGTGGACTTCTGCTACGAACGCCGGCAGGAAGTGATCGATTATGTGAACAACAAATATGGGCACGACCACGTGGCGCAGATCATCACCTTTGGAACCATGGCCGCCCGCGCTGCCCTGCGGGACGTTGGCCGCGTGATGGACATGCCCTATGCTGCGGTGGACGCGGTGGCCAAGCTGGTTCCCATGGAGCTGAAAATGACCCTGCACCGGGCTTTGGAGGTATCTCCGGAGCTGAAAGCCCGCTACGACTCCGACGAGCAGGTGAGAGAACTGGTGGACACTGCCATCAAAATTGAAGGCATGCCCCGTCACGCCTCCACTCATGCGGCAGGCGTGGTAATTACCCGGGAGGCGGCCAATGAATACGTTCCGCTTGCCTGCAACGATGGCGTTCCCGTAACGCAGTTCACCATGACAACCATCGAGGAGCTCGGCCTTCTCAAAATGGACTTTCTGGGCCTGCGCACCCTCACCGTGATTCGGGATGCGGAACGGATGATTCAGCGCCGTATTCCCGAGTTCTCGGTGGAAAAGATGCCCTACGATGATCCGGCCACCTACGAGATGCTGGGCCAGAGTGAAACAGAAGGTGTGTTCCAGCTGGAAAGTACCGGCATGAAGCAGGTGCTTCTGGGGCTGCGCCCGCAGAATCTGGAAGACATCATCGCCCTGATCTCGCTGTATCGACCGGGCCCCATGGACTCCATCCCCACTTACCTGCGCAACCGCCATGAGCCGGGGAAGATTCACTACAAGGTTCCCCAGCTGGCGCACATTCTGGATGTGACCAACGGCTGTATTGTGTATCAGGAACAGGTCATGCAGATCTGCCGGGAACTGGCAGGCTTCTCTTTGGGGCAGGCCGATCTGGTGCGCCGCGCCATGAGCAAGAAAAAGCACGATGTCATGGAGCGGGAGCGTCAGAACTTCGTATATGGCAGCAAGGAACCGGGATCGGAATGTGTGGGCTGCATTGCCAACGGCATCGACGAAAAAACGGCCAACGAGATCTTCGATGACATGTCCAGTTTTGCGTCTTACGCCTTTAACAAATCCCATGCGGCCTGCTATGCTTATGTGGCTTACCAGACCGCCTATCTGAAATGCCATTATCCCAATGAATTTATGGCAGCGCTGCTGACCAGCGTACTGGACAACACCGATAAGGTGATCGAGTATTCCGGCGAATGCCAGCGGCTTGGCATCAAGGTGCTGCCGCCCAACATCAATGTGAGTGATGGCGGCTTCACCGTAGACGGAAGCGACATTCGTTTTGGCCTGAACGCAGTCAAAAACGTGGGCCGTAACCTGATTGCCGCAGTAGTTCGGGAGCGCAAGGAAAAGCCGTTCCGCTCGCTGTATGACTTCTGCCGCCGGATGTATGGCTGCGAAATCAACCGCCGGGCGGTGGAAAGCCTGATCAAATGTGGTGCGTTTGACGGATTGGGTGCCACACGCAGGGCCATGCTCCAGTGTATCGAGGGCATTTTGAAGAGTGTGGAAACCGACAGCCGTAAAAATCTGGAAGGCCAGCTGGATCTGTTCAGCCAGAGCGGCGAGCAGGAAACAGTAAACGACTATGTGATTCCCGCTCTGGAGGAATTCCCCACCGGGGAGCTTTTGCAGATGGAAAAAGAGGTGAGCGGCCTGTATCTGAGCGGCCATCCTCTGGACGCATATCGGGAAATCATCAAAAATATATCCAGCTGCAAGATTAGTGAATTGACAGGGGAAGGCGCAAAAGCTTACGATAATAAAGTAGTCAACATTGTTTGCGCAGTGATCAAAAGCAAATTTATGACGACTCGCTCCAACACCATGATGGCCTTTACCAACGTGGAGGATCTGAGCGGCACCATGGAAATTCTGGTTTTCCCGAAGATCCTGATGAACTGCCGCGACGCCCTGCAGGAAAATGCGGTTGTGGTAATCACCGGTCGTGTTTCGGTGAAGGAGGATGAAGCAACCAAGCTTGTGGCGGAAACCATTGTTCCCATCGAACAGTATCAGGCCCGCCGGCCGGAAAAATCGGCCGCAGCCAGCGTGCCGGAAAAGCCGCAGCCGCCCAAAAAGGGGCTGTACCTCAAGCTGCCCAGCCAGAACTGTGAGCAGTTCCGCAAGGTAACAAACCTGCTCAGCGGTATCTTTGACGGCAGTATGCCGGTCTACATGTATTTTGAGGACCGCAAGCAGCTGACTCTGGCACCACGCAGTTTGTGGGCACTGGATCATGAGCTGCTTTACCCGGAATTGCGCCGGATTTTGGGCGATAAAAATGTTGCTACAAAATAGTTGGCCGATTGGGCAAACCTTTTGGCAGCAAAATGCGTAGAATGTTTTGCATTTATGTTGCCTGGATGTTATAATTATACCAATGTCAAATTTCGATTTGATTTAGGAGGGGCATTACTATGTACAAGGAAATTAAAACCATCGGTGTATTGACCAGCGGCGGCGACGCACCCGGCATGAACGCAGCGGTTCGCGCAGTTGTTCGTACCGCTCTGAGCAAGGGCATCAAGGTTATTGGCATTCAGCGCGGCTATAATGGTCTGCTGAACGGCGAGGTTCGCGAGATGAACCTGCGCAGTGTATCTGAGATCATTCACCGCGGCGGTACCATCCTTTACACTGCCCGCTGCCTGGAGTTTGTTACCGCTGAGGGCCAGAAGAAGGGCGCTGAAAAGTGCAAAGAGCTGGGCATTGACGCCATGGTTGTGGTTGGCGGTGACGGTTCCTTCAAGGGCGCCCGCGCTCTGGCAAACCTGGGCATCCCCTGCATCGGTATTCCCGGTACCATCGACAACGACATCGCCTGCAGCGAGTACACCATTGGTTACGACACTGCCATGAACACTGCCGTTGAGATGATCGATAAGCTGCGTGATACCACTCAGAGCCATGACCGCTGCAGCGTGGTTGAGGTTATGGGCCGTAACGCCGGTTACATCGCTCTGAACGTGGGCATCGCCACCGGTGCTCTGGCTATCCTGATTCCCGAGCGTCCCTACGATCTGGATCACGACATCATTTCCCGCATGAACCAGACCCAGAAGACCGGCAAGAAGCATTTCATCGTAATCGTTGCCGAGGGTGTTGGCCATGCACAGGAGCTGGCCAATGAGATTCAGGCCCGCACCGGCATTGATTCCCGTGCCACTGTTCTGGGCCATGTACAGCGTGGTGGTTCTCCCACTCTGCGTGACCGCGTAACCGCTTCTCAGATGGGTTACCATGCTGTTAACCTGCTGGAGAAGGGCATCTACAATCGCGTTGTTGCCGTTTCCGCCGACAAGATCGTGGACTACGATATCAACGTGGCTCTGTCCATGCACAAGACCATCGACACCATGATGCTGGATGTGGCCAACACCATTTCCATCTGATTTTAGTCATTCAAAGGGCATGTCGCTTGCTGGCGGCATGCCTTTTTTGATTAAAAAGGGCTATGATGGCTCACGTTTCCTCTCTTTTGCGAATATACTCTTGGAGAGATTACCAACAATGGAGGGGGAAGCGATGCGCCGTATTTCTCATTCCGCACGGCAGCGGATGGTCAAGCGAAGGAAAACCGGCTTATGGCTCATTTTTATAACTGCACTCTCTCTGTTCTTTCTGCAAAGGGCTGATCAGGCCCTCCGCCCCCTTACCGTGCAGGTGTTACAATACCAGTGCCGCGCATTGGCAGCACGCACCATTCAAGGTGCCTGCAATTCCATTCTGGAAGAAAAACACACCCTTTACAATGATCTGTACAGCATTCAGCATGACAATACCGGCAGGGTGCAGAGTGTGACCGTTGATTCTGCCCGCATCAATTCTCTGGAGGATGCGCTGGTGGATCAGGTCAACCTGTCTTTGACCCAGCTTCCTCAGGATCCGCTTCGTATCCCGCTGGGTACCTTGAGTGGAATTCAATTCTTCAGTGGGCTGGGGCCGGAAATTACCGTACAGGTGCAGCCGCTCTCACTGGTTACCAGCCAGGTAAGGAGCAATTTCTCCCAGGCCGGTGTTAATCAGACCAGACTTGAAATTACCATTTGTTTTTCCGTTCAGATCGGTGCCCTCCTGGCCGGTGAAGTGATTCCGGTGGACGTTCAATCAGAAATACTTGCCGCACAAGTCCTGATCGTTGGCGAAGTGCCTCAGTTATACGCTCAAAACGGCTGGGCAGGCGAAAAAGCCTAGCCCCCGGATGGGCCAATGTGTTATAATGAGAATTCAGAATGATAATGCCAAACAGCATTGCTTTTGGACTTTTAAGAGGTGATCGATTTTGACATTGGAACAGGCCCAGCAGCGAATTCTTGAGCTGCGCCGGGTGATTGAATACAACAACCGCCTTTATTATGATCAGGACGCCCCCGAACTGGAGGATTTTGAATACGACGCATTAAACCGGGAGCTGAAGGAGCTGGAAGCGCAGTTCCCGCAGCTGATCACACCGGATTCTCCCACCCAGCATGTGGGCGGAACTCCTTCCGGGAAATTCGCCAAGGTGACCCATGCGGTAAAAATGGAAAGCCTTCAGGATGCGTTTTCCTATGAGGAGCTGCGGGATTTCGACCGTCGAGTGCGGGGTGAGGGTATTTCTCCCCGTTATGTGGTTGAAGTGAAAATTGACGGTCTTTCCGTAAGCCTTGAGTATGAAAACGGCGCTTTTGTGCGTGGTTCAACCCGTGGTGACGGCATAGTGGGCGAGGATGTGACCAAAAACCTGGCCACCATCAAGGATATTCCCAAGAAACTGCTGAACGCACCGGAATTTCTGGAGGTGCGCGGCGAGGTCTATATGCCCCACGCAGCCTTTGAACAGCTGGTGGAGGAGCAGGAACTGAACGATAAGCAGCCCTTTAAAAACCCCCGCAACGCAGCGGCCGGCTCTCTGCGTCAGAAGGACAGCAAGATCACCGCGAGCCGCGGACTTTCCATCTTCGTGTTCAATATCCAGCAGATTCGGGGCAAGGAGCTGCACAGCCACCAGGAAAGCCTGGATTATGTGAAGCAGCTGGGATTTGTGGTATCGCCCCGATATCATAGCTTTGATAACATTGATGACGCCATTGCCGAAATCGAAGCTATCGGGCAGATGCGCGGCACACTGCCCTTCGATATTGACGGTGCAGTGATCAAGGTGGATGATTTTGCCCAGCGCGGAATGCTGGGCAGCACCAACAAATTCCCCCGCTGGGCCATCGCCTTCAAGTATCCGCCGGAGGAGAAGGAAACCGAACTGCAGCAGATCGATATCACGGTGGGGCGCACCGGTGTTCTTACCCCCACAGCGGTATTTACGCCCGTGCAGCTGGCCGGCACCACGGTTTCCCGGGCAATTCTGCACAATGAGGACTTTATCCGGCAGCTGGATGTGCGCATCGGTGACCGGATTCTTGTTCGAAAAGCCGGTGATATTATCCCGGAAGTGGTTGCAGTCACCCAGCACAAGGACGGCTCTGAGCCCTATCAGATGCCTCAGGTATGCCCCTCCTGCGGCGCTCCAGCGGTTCATTTGGAAGGGGAGGCGGCTCTGCGCTGCGTAAACCCGGAATGCCCGGCTCAGGCTCTGCGCAACATCATTCACTTTGCCAGCCGCAACGCCATGGACATCGACGGTCTGGGCAAGGCTGTGGCCGCTCAGCTGGTCAGCAAGGGATATGTGCACTCGGCGGCAGATCTTTATGATCTGACTGAGGAGCAGCTGATGACGCTGGATAAATTCAAGGAAAAAAGCGCACGCAATTTACTGAATGCCATCGAGGCCTCCAAGGAAAACAACCTGGACAAGCTCCTCTTCGGTCTGGGCATTCGCAACATCGGCGAAAAGGCAGCAGCCTCCATCGCGGAGCATTTCCGCTCCATGCAGGCTGTGCGGGAGGCCGGGGAAGAGCAACTCAGCGAGATCGACGGTTTCGGCGCGGTTATGGCACAAAGTGTTCTTGCCTTCTTCGCAAAAGAAGGTACAGAGGATCTTCTTGGCCGCTTGGAACGCGCCGGAGTGAATATGGAATGGCATGGTGAGGAAAAGACCGATAAGCTGGCCGGTAAAACCATTGTGGTTACCGGAACCTTGCCCACCCTTTCCCGTGCTGAAGCGGAAGCCTTGATCACCAAGAACGGCGGCAAGGCAAGTGGTTCCGTTTCCAAAAAGACCGCCTATGTTCTTGCCGGAGAAGCAGCCGGTTCCAAACTCACCAAAGCCCAGCAGCTGGGAATCCCCGTAATCGACGAAGCCGCATTTTTACAAATGATCCAATAATCTTCCGTTCATCCCCCGGGCCAAAAGCCCGGGGGATTTTTCTGTTCTACCAGCTCTGCCCGGGCCATATACTTGTAGCACAAAGGAGCGTGAAATGAAAATGGACGAGTATTACAGTGCAATCCAACGGCTCCCCGGGCAGGTGCGGGAAGCACTTGCGCAGCTTCCTCCTGCATTTGCCGCGCAGGTGCACGAGATCCGCCTGCGCAGCGAACGGCCAATCGTTTTTTCCACCCCGAATGGACCGGTGCTGGCATCCAACCTCCTGCCCAAATACGCTGCCGCTCTTCGTCTGAGTGCCCATGATCTTCAGGAGTGCTTCTATTCGCTGTGTGAAAAGTCGGTTCACAGTTACGAACGCCAGCTTTCTCAGGGCTTTTTTACGATTCCCGGCGGTCATCGGGTGGGCGTTGCCGGAATCTTTCATCAAACGGACAACGGACAGAACAGTTTTCAGGTTATCACCTCGCTGAATCTGCGTATTGCCCGCATGATTTTTGTCTCATTGCCGGATTCTCTGCAGGTCTGCCTTTCGGACTGTTTTCATGGTCTGATTCTGGCCGGCCCTCCCGGCAGCGGTAAAACAACGCTTCTGCGCAGCATCGTCAAAGCCATCAGCGACAGGGGGAAAAAAGTGGCAGTTATAGATGAACGTCAGGAACTTTGGCCCTGCGACCCATGGGGTCATTCCACACAGGTTCCTTTGAATTGTGATGTTCTGTCCAATTGTCCCAAATCGTTCGGCATCGAAACTGCCGTCCGCTGCCTTGGACCACAGATTGTGGTATGTGATGAACTTGGCTCCGGCAAGGAATTTCGGCAGGTGGAACAGGGCATACGATCGGGGGTCAGCTTTATCTGTTCTGTACACGCCGCAAATGTGGACGAGTTGGAGGCGCGCCTGGAACAAAGCCGCACCCGTCTGCGCACACTTTTTTCCGCCTGTGCCTTTCTGTACGGTCCTCAGAGTGCTGGAACAATCCGGGAGACAATCGTTTTATGATCTGGGTTCTAAAACTGTCCGGGGCCGTTCTGGTAAGTATTTCAGGCTTTTTATTCGGGGCTGAGCAGGCTGCCGGATTGCACAGACAAGCCCTCTTCTGGGCAGAGCTGGCCCGTATGCTGGCTCAGATTCAGGATGCTGTACATTACCGGGCACTGGCCACGCCCTGTTTGCTGGAGGAACTGCGGGCAGGGGATTATCCCCACCTGCTTCTGAATAACTGCACCGCACTGGAAAGCTACTGTTTCCCTGCATATATTCCGCCGGGGGAGACTGCTTCCTTTTCCTCACTTTTCATGCAGATTGGTCAGATAAGCGCCCAGGAGCTATGTGAACAGATTCCCTATTATGTGGAGCTGGCCCGTCAGAACAGCGCACGTCAGGAAAAGAAATATCAAGCAGCAGCAAGGCTCTACCCTCAAGCCGGGATCTGCACCGGCCTGATGGCTGCACTGCTGCTTTTATGAAGGAAGGTTTGGAGCGATGGACATTGATCTGGTATTTAAAATTGCCGCCATCGGTATCATTGTTGCGGTCCTGAATCAACTGCTCATCCGTTCTGGGAGGGAAGATCAGGCCATGATGACCACCCTGGCGGGGTTGATTGTTGTGCTATCCATGCTGGTGCAGCAAATCAGCGACCTGTTCGTTAACATAAAATCGCTGTTTAATCTGTAACAATGGAATATGGTAATTTTTCAAATTGCAGCTTTTGTGCTGGTGTCGGCCGTGCTGATCGGTCTGGTACGGGAGTATCTGCCTTCCTATGGAATTCTTTGCCTCCTGGGATGCTCGGTAGTGCTTTTGATTTACCTGCTGCACCTGGCCACCCCGCTCATCGAACAGCTGCACGCTTATGCAGTCTATTGGGAGCAAAGCGGTTTTTCCACCGTAATCAAAGCTGCCGGAATTGCGCTGGCCTCTCAAACAACGCAGGACCTTTGCAAAGACGCCGGACTCAGCAGTCTTGCCGGAAAAGTGGAATTTGCCGGCCGCTGCCTGATTCTCATGTGCGCCCTGCCTCTTTTGCAAACAGCCGCCGAATCCCTGGGGTTCTTTCTTCAATGAGGCGTCTGCTGGGTTTCCTGTTACTTCTTCTATTGCTGCCGGCTGTGGTTTCTGCAGAGGATCTCCCGGATTCCGCCCAAAAGATTCTGGATTCCCCCGGAATATCAGCTGAGCAGTTTCAGGCCATTTCAATTCCCCAATTGCTGGAACAGCTGTTGGGAACCGCAAAAGAGCAGTTTCAGCAGCCTTTCCAGCTCCTGACGGCAATTTCTGCCACGGTGCTGATTGCGGCAGCTGCATTGAGCCTTTTGCCGGGTTCTGACTGGCGAACACCGTTGGAAACAGTCTGTCTGCTGGGAATATGCGTGACAGCACTTCAGCCTGTTCTGCCGCTGCTGGAGGATCTGACCTGCCGAATTCAGGAATGCCAGACCTATCTGCTCAGCTTTGTGCCGGTTTTTTCCGGCGTAATGATCAGCTGCGGCCAGCCCACACAGGCTGCTGTTTACAGCGGCATGTTTCTGACCATGGCTGCTTTCTGTGCACAGATTATCAGCGCAGTGGCCATGCCGCTGGTTCGTGCTTTTCTTGCCTTAAATGTGGCGTGCGGCCTGTGTGATCTGGGCGGGCTTTCCGACGGATGTGCCGTTCTACATAGGGCAGTGAAATGGATTCTTGGCTTCCTTTCCATCCTGTTTGGCGGCATTTTGGGGTTGCAGAGCATTCTGGCACAAAACACCGATACCCTTGCCATGAAAACCGGACAGTTTCTCCTGAGCAGCGGTGTCCCGGTCATCGGCAGCCTTGCCTCGGATGCAATGGGCAGTGTCCTCAGTGGGCTGCGGGTACTGAAGGGTTCGCTGGGCTTTGCAGCCATTGCAATGCTTACCATCACATTTTTACCGCTTCTGCTCCGATGTTTCGGCTTCTATCTGGCCTATCTTTTGGGAGCGGCGCTGGCCAAAGCCTTTGGGCTCACCCGGGCCGGACGGGTGATGAATGGACTGGGACAGGCCATTGGGCTTTGCATCTCGTTTCTCGTGTTCTTTTTCATGCTCACGGTTCTCTCCACGGCTCTGATGATTCTGCTCGGAGGAGGCAGTTGATATGAACGAATGGGCATTTACCATTTGCATGGCCTGCGTGCTGGCCGGCGGGCTGGAGCTTTTAATGCCGCGCAGGGAATATGAAAAAAGCATAAAAATCGTTGTGGCACTGTATATTTTAGTAGCGGTTTTGCAGCCCGTTCAATCGGTAATTTCCGGCTGGAACGAGCTGTGGCCCACAAAGGAGGACGACGCAGTGGATTTTTCCGGCTATCGCGCACAGCTGGAGCAACAGGCGCTGGAAGAACAGCTGGAGCAAACCCTTTTGGCTCAGGGAATTAACGGCGAGGTTCAAGTCCTGGTGGGGCCGCCACTGACTGTAACGGTGGATTGCGATGCCCCGGAACAGGCACAGGTAATCCTGCGTCAGGCCCTGGGTGACGGGGAGCAAATCGTGATCAGGGCGGAGGACTCAGGCAATGGGACGTGATTTTTTCAAGGATCTTTTCAAATCAAAAAACTGGAATCGAAGCAGCATCCTTGTTTTTGTCGGTGCACTTGGCCTGTTTTTTCTTCTGGCCGGAAATGCCTTTTCGCCCGGCATTGAAAAAGGCACAACCAGTGAAGTTCAAAGCACGGCTGACCAGACCACATACGCAAGGGAATACGCCGACAGTCTGGAAGATACCCTTACTCAGGTGATTGGCAGCATTCAGGGTGCCGGGCAGGTAAAGGTTGCCGTTACACTGGAAGCCGGCCCACAAACAGTCTATGCACTGGACGAAACAGATCGGGGAGAGAACGGGAGCGAGATTCAGCACATCCTGTTAGAGGATTCTTCCGGGCAGAACGCACTGGTGGAAATGGTGTGGGAACCGGAAATCCGGGGTATCGCCGTTGTATGCGAGGGTGCAGCCGATATTCAGGTACAGGCGCAGATCACCGAAGCGGTTTCGGTGCTTACCGGTGTATCAAGCAACCGGATCAGCATTGCAAAAATGAACGAATCGGAGGGAACATAATGCAAGCAAAAAAACTCAACCAGAAAATGACGCTTCTCACACTGGTGGTGGCACTGGGTGTAGCCGTGTATCTGAACTGGGAGTATGCCAAAAGTACTGATCTGGTGATGGGGGATACTGTTCAGGCCAACGCAGCAGCCAGCACAGGGATCATCACCGATGAGCTGGCCGTGGAGACAGCCGCCTCCGGCCAGGAAACTGCCGATAAAAATTACGGCGAAGCACAACTGGTCAGCGTAGCTGATCCGACCGGCAGTGATTTCTTTGAACAGGCCAGACTCTCCCGTACCAAAACCCGGGACGAAGCACTGGATACCCTGCAGAAAAGCCTGAAGAACAGCGCGCTTACTCAGGAAGAAAAGGATTCGCTCACCCAGGAGCTTACCGCCACCATTGAGAGCATCACCAAGGAAAGTGATCTGGAAAGCCGGATCAAAGCCAAAGGATTTGTGGACTGTGTAGCTTTTATCGATGGTGACAAGGTGAATATCACCGTCATGACCACCAGCGACGGACTGACCCAGAGTGAGGTTGCCCAGATTCGGGATATAGTGCTGAGTGAGTGTGCGGTGAGCGCGCAGAATATTACCGTGGTAGAAATAAAATGACCTTGTAGATTATGCAAAAAGATGGTATAATATCTTCAATTCAAATGCCATGAAAATAATTACCTTTGGGAGGACCGGGTATGGAAGTTTCAAATTCCAATGTTGTAAACGGCAGCTTGCAGATCTCCACGGATGTGATCGGTAAGATTGCAAAACTTGCAGCCACCGAGATCGATGGCGTGGTGGACGTTTGTGCCGGTTCCGCTGGAATGCGCAGCTTTTTGGGCAAGGTGAACCTGCAAAAGCCTGTTTCGGTGGAGCTGCTGGAGAATGTGGCCGAGATTACCGTCAGCCTGACGGTGCGCTACGGCAGCCAGATCCCGGCGGTCTGTGAAAAAGTGCAGGAGAACGTGAAATCTGCGGTTCAGAATATGACCAGCATCACGGTCGCCCGGGTAAATATTGTGGTGGTAGGCGTCCTGCAGGAGCCGGAGCTGCCTGCTGAAGAAGAATAACCAATTGGCCCTCCCGCGGTTCGCAGGGGGGCTTTGGCTGTGAGAGGATATTTTATTTTATGGAAAAACTGACACGCAGAACCGCACGCGAAAACGCATTTCTGGCCGCATTTGCGTCCACCTTCGACAATGCAATGCCGGAGGATGTGATCGCCCTGAATAACGAGCTGGGCGAAAACCGGGTGGATGAATTTGGTCGCAAGCTGATCAACGATTACTACGAGCACAGCGCTGAAATCAACGATATAATCCGCGATCATCTGAAGGGCTGGACCATTGATCGTATTCCCCGGGTAAGCCTTACTGTGCTTCGTCTGGCTCTGAGCGAAATTCTGTATGGAGACGAAAAACTGCCCAGCGTCACCATCAACGAAGCGGTGGAACTGACCAAGAAATTCGGCGGAAACGAGGATTACCAGTTTGTGAATGGCCTGCTTGGCTCTGTGGTGCGCGAACTGGGTCTGGCGGATCAGGACTCCGCTTCGGAATAATGCTCACACTGGGCATCGATACCAGCAACTATGCAACCTCTTTGGCCGTGTACGACTCTTGTGCCAAAGAGGTTGTTTGCGATAAAAAGCAGTTTTTGCCCGTCAAACAGGGGCAACTGGGGCTGCGTCAGAGCGATGCGCTGTTTCACCACACAGCGGCTCTGCCGGAGCTTTTGAGCCAGCTTGCACAGCAGGTGGATCTTAGCCGGATTCAGGCGGTGGGTGTTTCCACCCGCCCGCGCCCGGTGGACGGCTCCTACATGCCCTGTTTTCTTGCCGGACGCAGCGCAGCAGTGGCATTTGCTGCTGCCCGTGGCATTCCGCTGGTAGAATCAACTCACCAACAGGGTCACATTGCCGCGGCGCTTTTTGCCACTGGCGAAGAGAATTTGTTCGAGCGCTCCTGCTTGGTATTTCATGTATCCGGCGGAACCACTGACCTGCTTTTGTGTGAAGGCTATGGTTCAATCCGGTGCATTGGTACCAGCAGTGATCTCTACGCAGGTCAGGCAGTGGATCGGGTGGGGGTAAAACTGGGGTTTGACTTTCCGGCGGGTGCCATGGTCAGTGAATTGGCTGCACGCTGTTCGGAAACCGTTCGCCCAAAAGTCAGCGTAAAGGGGAGCAGCTGCAGCCTGTCCGGCCTGGAAAACCAGTGTAACCGGCTCCTTGAACAGGGGAAATCCGCGGAATATGTTTGCCGTTACTGCCTGAACTGTGTGGCGGAAACTGCGCTGCGCATGGTAAAAGCGGCTCTGGAAGAACATCCAGGTCTGCTCGTAGTCTTTGCGGGTGGCGTAATGAGCAGCCAGATCATTCGGGAGTATGTGACCTGGCGATTGCCCGGTGCTCATTTTGTTCCCGGAAAATTTTCCAGCGATAACGCCATCGGCGTGGCGTGTATCGCAGCACGGGAGGTAATCCATGGCTGAGATGATCACCGTTTCCGCACTGAACCGCTATGTTCGGTCGCTGCTGGACAGCGACCGTTTTTTGTCTGGCATTGCCATCAAGGGCGAAATCGCCAACTTTGTCCACCACTATAAAAGTGGGCATTTTTACTTCTCTCTGCGGGATGATTCCGCCAGTGTGAAAGCTGTCATGTTCCGGCAGGACGCCCGGCGGCTGGCGTTCACCCCTCAGGAGGGAATGCGGGTCATCGTTCGCTGCCGGGTCAGCCTGTACGAAAACACCGGTGCGTTTCAGATCTATGTTCAGGATATGTTTCCGGATGGCATTGGTGCTGCGCAGATGGCCTTTGAACAGTTAAAGGCGCGGCTGGAGCAGGAGGGGCTATTTCGCCCGGAAGCAAAACAGCCTATTCCCGCCTGTCCTCGCTGCATCGGTGTTGTGACCAGCGAAACCGGTGCTGCTCTTCAGGATATTCGCAACGTGCTCAGTCGTCGCTGGCCCTTAACCAGGCTGTTGCTGGCGCCTGTCAATGTGCAGGGGGATCAGGCTGCGGCTCAAATTGCCCGTGGTATCCAGATCCTGGATCGTTCTGGAAAGGTCGATGTGATCATTGTGGCCCGGGGCGGAGGCAGCAGGGAAGACCTGTGGGTATTTAATGACGAGGGCATCGCCCGGGCTGCCTATGGTTGCAAAACTCCGCTGATTTCTGCAGTTGGTCATGAAATTGATTTTACTATTCTTGACTTTGTTGCGGATCTTCGCGCTCCCACTCCTTCGGCCGCTGCTGAACTGGCAACACCGGATCGCCGGGAAATGATGGCCAAGCTTATGAATATTTCGGATAATATTCATAAAAATATGCAGACAAAGCTCGAAATGTGCTATAATAGATTTGATCCACTGGCAGAACGATGGGAATCCCTGACTCCTGGCTCACTGTGTTCCGCACGGGCAGCACGCCTGAATGAACAGGAGCAGTTTTTGCATGGCAAAATGGAACAGATCTATCAGGATCGTATGCTTTCCATGCAGCATGCCATACAGCTTGCCCATTCTCTGAGCCCCTACACTGTTTTAGCGCGGGGATATGCCATCCCAAGATCTGTAAAGGGAAACGCCATTACATTGAATCAGGTTACCCCCGGAGATCGGATTTTGCTGACCGGTGACAAGGTCTCCGTTGGCTGCCTTGTGGAACATGTGCACGAAATCGAGGGAGAACAGAATGAGAAAACCCAAAAGTTTTGAAGAGGGCAGCGCTGCTCTGCAGCAGGTGCTGGATCAGCTTGCTGATCCGGCCACTCCACTGGATAAAGCAATTAAGCTTTACAGTGACGCAGCCAGCTTGATTGCCTATTGCAGTGAAACTCTGGAGCAGGCCAGGTTGGAAATGGAGCGAATTGACCTGACGCTTTCGCAACGTTCCAGCGTGGCGGAAGCAGGAGAGGAGGACATCCTTGCATGACAGCCTATGAACAACAGTATGATGTTTATTTGAAGGAAATTCAGGCAGCGCTCGAAAATGCCTGCGACACATATCTGCCGGAAGATTCCCGGGTATGTCAGGCAGCACGATACAGCCTGATGGGGGGCGGCAAGCGTATCCGGGCCGTTCTGACGCTTGCCTGCTGTGACATGCTGGGCGGCGACTGGCGGGCGGCGGCTCATTTTGCCGCTGCAGTGGAGATGCTTCATTGTTTCTCTCTGATCCACGACGATTTGCCCTGTATGGATAACGATGATTTTCGCCGGGGCAAGCCCTCCTGCCACAAGGCGTTTGACGAAGCAACCGCGCTTCTTGCAGGAGACGTCCTCCTTACCGAAGCCTTTGAGGTCATCGCAAATGCCCCTCTTTCTGAACACGCCCGTATTGAAGCGGCCCGTTTGCTTGCTGTGGGTGGCGGAAGCAGAGGCATGATCTGGGGGCAGGAGCTGGATGTAACCTATGAAGGGAAACCCCTGGATGAAGCGTTGCTTCGCACCATTCATAAGAATAAGACTGGCGCACTGATCAATGCCTCGGTTCAGATGGGTGTCTGCGCTGCCGGCGGAACCCGGGAGGATGCATCGTATCTGGAGCGATATGCGTTTGATCTTGGCCTTGTTTTTCAGATTGTGGACGATGTGCTGGATGTAATCTCCACACCGGAGGAACTGGGCAAACCCATCGGCAGCGATCAGGAGAACGGTAAAGTGACCTTTGCAACCCTCTATGGTCCGCAGGGTGCGCTGGAACTTGCGCAAAAAATCAATGACGAAAGCTGTGAAGCCTTAAAAAAAGTGTATGGTGATCGTGCGGACTTTTTGATCCACCTTGCCGGGCAGCTCGTCACACGGCGCAAATAATCATACAGGAGAGGATGCAATGGACTGGCTCAAGGAAATATATTGTTGGAATTATCTGCTTTCGGTCTCGCTTACGGCCTGGCTGATTGCTCAGGTATTGAAAACGATCATCAATTTCATCTTAATGGGAAAATTCCGGGTTGAGCGCATGTGGGGCTCCGGAGGAATGCCCAGCGCACACTCTGCCACAGTATGTGCGCTGGTGATTGCTGCCGGGCGCTCCCAGGGAACGCATTCCGAAGTTTTTGCTCTTGCGGCAGTCATGGCAGTAATCGTAATGTACGACGCCATGGGCGTGCGCCGGGAGACTGGCGAACAGGCCAAGATTTTGAATCAGCTGCTGTCTGACTGGCTGGATGAGGAGGCCAAACGTACTCCTATCCTTGGCGACAAAAAGCTGAAGGAAATGGTTGGCCACACTCCCTTTGAAGTTTTTGGCGGCGCTGCCGTGGGCGTTGCCACCGGTTTGCTGATCCCAATGATGTGATTGAACCACTATCTTTTTTAGAAGGATTGTATCATGGCATATTCACTGTTGGAACGAATCAACAGCCCGCAGGATCTGAAGCAGCTTCCTGCCGGGCAGCTGGCGCCCCTGTGTGAAGAAATCCGGGCGTTTCTGATCGAAAGTGTTTCCAAAACCGGAGGACATCTTTCCTCCAATCTGGGCACCATCGAACTTACGGTGGCAATGCATCGGGCATTCACCACCCCCAGCGATAAAATCGTATTTGATGTGGGGCATCAGTGCTATACGCATAAACTGCTGACCGGTCGCCGACAGCAGTTTGATGTACTGCGTAAGCTGAACGGGCTTTCCGGTTTTCCCAGTCCCCGGGAAAGCGAGCACGATGCCTTTATCGCAGGCCATGGCAATACTGCCATTTCAGTGGCCATTGGCATGGCCCGCGCCAAAAAACTGAAAAATGAACCCGGCAAGGTCATTGCTCTGGTTGGCGACGGTGCGTTTACCGGCGGCATGGTCTATGAGGGCATGAACAACATTGATACCCTGAACAACCTGATTGTTGTTCTGAACGACAATAAAATGTCGATCTCCAAAAATGTCGGCTCTCTGTCCCGTTACCTGACCGTACTGCGTACGAATCCGGAATATAACCGTGCAAAAGCCAATACCGAAAGTATTCTGTCTGCCATTCCTCTGGTGGGTGCACCGCTGGTACGGGCATTACAGGGCGGCAAGGCGCTGCTGCGCCGCGGCCTGTATCACTCCACCATGTTTGAAGAGATGGGGTTCCAGTACCTTGGCCCGGTGGACGGTCACGATGTAATCAAACTGACTGAGCTGTTCCGGAACCTGCACCATCAAACCGCACCGGTTTTTGTCCATGCAGTCACTGTAAAGGGAAAAGGCTTTAAGCCCGCTGAGGAGAATCCCGGCGAATTCCACGGTGTTTCCTCCTTTGATCCTTCCCATGCACTGGATCCGGATGTGGCCCCCGCCGCCTCTTTCTCCACCTGTTTCGGGCAGCACCTGGAAACTCTGTCGGAAAGCCGTACCAACGTCTGTGCCATTACTGCCGCCATGAAATATGGTACCGGGTTGCAATATTTCTACCGCCATTTCCCGGAGCGTTTCTTTGATGTGGGCATGGCAGAGCAGCACGCGGTGACCTTTGCTGCCGGATTGGCCAGCCAGGGAATGCTCCCTGTTGTGGCCATCTATTCCACCTTCCTGCAGCGGGCTTATGACCAGATGATTCATGACGTATGCCTGATGGATCTGGATGTGGTGTTTGCTGTGGATCGTGCCGGCCTTGTCCCCGGTGATGGCGAAACTCATCAGGGCATTTATGATCCTGCCTTTTTCCGTCAGATCGGAATCCCGGTCTACTCTCCCTGCAACTATGCAGAGCTGACTTACTGGCTGGAACAGCTTCTGGATCAGGGACATGGACCCCGTGCCATTCGATACGCACGAGGTGGTGAACCGGAGTCGCTTTCTGCGCTGGGGTGCAGCAAACAGCCCTATGATGTATATGCTTCGGAAAGCCCGGCAAAGACCGCCATTGTTACCTATGGAACACTGACTGCCGAGGTTCTGAAAGCCGCGGAGCTGCTCCGGCAGCAGGGTGTTTCTGTGGATGTTTATAAACTCGTTCAGATTAATCCTCTGCCGGATGGCCTGTGCGAGGAACTGACCCGCTACGACCATATTCTCTTTGCGGAGGAATGCATTGAAAATGGCGGTATCGGCGGCTCACTTGGTGCAGCTTTGTCGGAGTATCGTTGGCCGGGTCATCTGACTCTGCGCGGCGTGCGCAGCGGCCGTGCCATTCCGCACGCTTCCGTAGCGGAGCTTCGGGAAGTTCTTGGGCTGGATGCTGTCAGCCTTGCAAACGCAATAGAAAGGGACTGAGCTTTGAAAATTCGATTGGATCAATACCTGTGCCAGAATGGTCTGGTACAAAGCCGGGAGCGTGCCAAGGCTTTAATCATGTCCGGCATCGTATTTGTAAACGAACAGAAAGCCGACAAGGCCGGTGAAATGATTTCTCCGGACGCAAAAGTGGAGGTTCGCGGTCATGATATCGGTTATGTGAGCCGTGGTGGGCTGAAGCTGGAAAAAGCCATGCGCGCTTTTCCGCTTACTCCCAACGGGAAGGTTTGCATGGATATTGGTGCATCTACGGGAGGATTCACCGATTGCATGCTGCAAAACGGCGCCCGGAAGGTGTATGCGGTGGACGTGGGTTACGGTCAGCTGGCATGGAAACTGCGCACGGATGAACGGGTCGTCAACATGGAACGCACAAACATCCGGAATGTTACTCTGGATATGCTTGAAGAGCCGGTTGAATTTTTCAGCGTGGATGTATCGTTTATTTCCTTGAAGCATATTTTCCCCGTGGCTCAGGCGGTTACCGCCGATCAGGCTACCGGTGTCTGCCTGGTTAAGCCTCAGTTCGAGGCAGGCAGAGAAAAGGTTGGCAAAAAAGGCGTTGTTCGTGAGCCTGAAACCCATAAGGAAGTAATCCTGCAGGCTGCAGGCTATGCAGCATCCAACGGCTTTTCCGTGCTGGGGCTGGATTATTCCCCAATTAAAGGGCCGGAAGGGAACATTGAGTTCCTGCTGTTTGTGGAAAAAGCAAAGGATGAGCCTGTATTGTTGCAGGAGGAACTGGCCGATCAGGTGGTAAGCGCCGCACACGGAGCGCTGGATTTGTAATTTCCCCATAAAGTCTGCGAAAGGAACGATCCGCATGACTGTTTTTATTATTCCCAATACCACAAAACCCCGTGCTCGAACGGTAACTGCACAAGCGGTGCGGATTCTGCGAAGCGCCGGTGCCAACGTAATTCTGGCAATTGGTTCCGATGTGGAAACTCTTCCCGGCGTGCGTTATCTGCCCAAAGATCAGGCTTTCACAGACTGTGATGTTGTAATCACCATCGGCGGCGACGGAACCATTCTGCACACGGCAAAGGATTGCCTGGAATACGACAAACCGATTCTGGGAATCAATCTGGGTCGGATGGGATTCCTTGCTACCTGTGAAGTCAATGAAATGCAGGCAAAACTCACCCGTCTTGCCAAGGGGCAGTTTCAGTGTGACAAACGGATGCTCCTGAACGCAATTGTGGACGATGATGTTTCGAATGCACAAACCGCATTGAACGATGTGGTGATCTATAAAGGTCACCGGCTTCAAACCATTGATTTTAATATTTACTGCGACGCCATTCTGGTTAATCACTGCTCCGGAGACGGCGTAATCATTTCCACTCCCACCGGCTCAACGGCATATTCGCTTTCTGCCGGGGGACCGATTTTAGATGCGCACATTGAGGGGATTGTGGTCAGCATGATCTGTGCCCACAGCCTGCATCAGCCATCCATGGTATTCGCAGCCGACCGATGCATCCGTATCGAAGTGAATGCAAAGGGAAGAAACGAGATTTTTATCAGTACCGACGGAGAAGAAGAACGCTCTCTGCGGGACGGAGGGCATGTGGAAGTAGAGCTCTCCCGTCAAAGTATCCGCCTGGTTACCTTTAGCCTGGCTGATCAGTTTGACGCCATCGACAGAAAATTACGAGGGAGGTAACGCCGGTGAAAGGTGAACGCCATAACAAAATTCTTGAATTGATCCAACAGCACGCAATCGACCGGCAGGAGGATCTTCTGCGCTATCTGAAGGAGGCCGGATTCCAGGTTACGCAGGCCACTGTATCCCGGGATATCCGGGAGCTTCACCTGGTTAAGGTCGCTGCTGGCGGCGGCCAGTATCGTTATGTGTCTGCAGCCGCAGCCAGCAGCCAACAGCTGCATTCGCCTGGCCGGTTCGAAATGATCTTCCGGGAATCGGTGTTAAAAATCGATTATGCCGGCCACACGGTTCTGGTCAAATGCTTCTCCGGCATGGCCAATGCCGCTTGCGAACTGTTCGACTCCATGAAATGGGAGGAAGAGGTCGTCGGCACTCTTTCCGGTGACGACACTTTCCTGATTCTGATGCGCACTGAAGCGGATGCGCAGCATTTGTGTCAGACCCTAAGCCAGTATGTGGCCAAGCGCTGAGCCGGGCACCATCACAGGAAGGATTGATCGGGTTCCATGTTAACCTCATTACGAATTGAAAATGTGGCCGTGATCGAAAAGGTACAGGTACAGTTTACTGCCGGTCTGAACGTTCTGACCGGTGAGACCGGCGCGGGTAAGTCGATTCTGATCGACTCCATCAGTGCTATTCTGGGCAACCGGATCAGCCGTGACCTGGTGCGTACCGGTGCACCGAAAGCCTGTATCTGGGCAACCTTCGACCAATTGCCCAAACAGGTAAAAATGCAGCTGGAACAGGCCGGTTACGACGCTGGCGAAGAGCTTTTGATTTACCGTGAAATCACCGCCGAGGGCAAAAGTCATTGCCGTATCAACGGAATGCCTGCCACTGTATCCGTCCTGCGGGATATCACCGCCGGATTGATCAACATTCATGGCCAGCACGACAGTCAGGGTCTGACCGACCCTGCAAAGCATCTGGGAATTCTGGACGCCTTTGCGCAGAACCAAAACGAGTTCAACGCCTATCGGAAGGTGTACAAGGAGCTCATTGCGGTGAAGCGACAGGCCGATGCCCTCCAGCTGGACGAGGCTGAAAAGCAACGGAAGATGGAGCTTCTTCGGTTTCAGCTGAATGAAATCGAGGACGCCTCTCTTCAGATCGGTGAGGAAGAACGGCTGGTTGCCCGCCGGCAGATTATTTCCCATGCTCAGACAATTCTGGAACAGATTGCATCGGCTCACGGGGCCCTTTCCGGCGGTGATGAATTCTCTGGTGCTGCAGATCTTCTGGGCGGTGCGAACGGCGCATTGGAACAGGCTGCCGTACTGGATGAATCCCTCCAACCCTTGCAGGAACGGCTGGCTGATCTTTATTACAACGCCCGGGAGCTGGCTGTAGATCTGGCCTCCCGGCTGGACGATTATGGTTTTGATCCCGCCGAACTGGACCAGCTGGAACAACGGTTGGACATCATCTACCGGCTGAAAAACAAGTACGGCGCAGATTCGGTGGAAGAACTGCTCAAGATGGCAGAGAAATCCCGGGAAGAGCTAGAGCATATTGAGAGGGCAGACGAAACCCTGGAACAGCTGAATAAGCAGAAGCAGGCTCTTTATAAAGAAGCCAAAATTCTGGCCGAAAAGCTTACCCAGACCCGGTTGACTGCTTTTGAGCGAATGGAGCAGCAGCTGGTGGAAGCATGCACCTTCCTGAACATGCCGGGCACCCGTTTTGTACTTCAACACAGTCGTGGACCGCTTGCTGGTTCCGGCCAGGATACCGTGGAATTTTATATTTCCACCAACCTGGGCGAAGCGCCGAAGCCTTTGGCAAAAATCGCATCCGGCGGTGAGCTTTCCCGCATCATGCTGGCGCTGAAGAGTGCACTGGCGGAAAAGGACGCCATCCCCACCGTTATTTACGACGAAATCGACACCGGTGTTTCCGGCCTTGCCGCCGGGCGAATTGGCGAAAAACTTCGTCAGACTTCCAAGGGGCGTCAGGTGCTCTGCATTACCCATACTGCACAAATTGCAGCTCTGGCAACCAGCCATCTGCTCATTCAGAAAAATGTGGAGGGGCAGCGCACCTTTACCCAGATTCATCCGCTGGATCAGGCCGGCCGTGTGCAGGAACTGGCACGCATTATTTCCGGCGACCATATCACCGATCTGAGTCTGGCAAATGCCCGTGAGATGCTGTCGCTGTAACCCTTGACAACGCAAATGGTTTGCGCTATACTGCTTAATATCAAATGCAACGACGGGAACAAGTAATCGGTTCATGTGCGGCGCAGAGAAGCCCTGGTTTGGTGAAAAGGGTAACGCAGTGGATTGACGAATACCTCCCTGAGCAGCAGGCTGAACGCCCTGAGGCAATTAGGCTGTGCCGTGTGCGCCCGTTACCGCGCAGGAGTGTAGATTTCAGCACTCCGCAAGGCCCGTTCTCGCGAGAAGCGGGCGAACAGAGGTGGTACCGCGAATTTTCGCCCTCTGCCAAATTCAAGTTTGGCAGAGGGCTTTTTCTATGCCTTTTGCCGCAAAACACAGGAGGAGAACACGCAATGACTTTGTACGATGAACTGGTTGCCCGTGGCCTGGTTGCCCAGGTAACCGACGAGGAAGAGATCAAGGATCTGATCAACAATGGCAAGGCCACTTTTTACATCGGCTTTGACCCCACCGCCGATTCTCTGCATGTTGGTCACTTCATGGCCCTGAATCTGATGCGCCGGATGCAGCGCGCCGGCAACCGCCCCATTGCTCTGATCGGCGGCGGCACTGCCATGGTTGGCGACCCTTCCGGCCGCACCGACATGCGCAGCATGATGACCACCGAAACCATTCAGCATAACTGTGAGTGCTTCAAAAAGCAGATGAGCAAGTTCATCGACTTCTCGGACGGCAAGGCTCTGATGCTGAACAACGCTGACTGGCTGATGAAGCTGAACTACATTGAGCTGCTGCGCGAAGTGGGCCCCTGCTTCTCCGTCAACAACATGCTGCGTGCAGAATGCTACAAGCAGCGCATGGAAAAGGGTCTGTCCTTCCTGGAATTCAACTACATGATCATGCAGTCCTACGACTTCTACCACATGTTCCAGGAACTTGGCTGTAATCTGCAGTGCGGCGGCGATGACCAGTGGTCCAACATGCTGGGCGGCACCGAGCTGATCCGCCGTAAGCTGGGCAAGGATGCCTATGCCATGACCATCACTCTGCTGCTCACCTCTGAGGGTAAGAAGATGGGCAAAACCCAGAAGGGCGCTGTGTGGCTGGACCCCGAAAAGACCAGCCCCTACGAGTTCTACCAGTACTGGCGCAATGTGGATGACGCCGATGTCCTCAAGTGCCTGCGTATGCTGACCGACGTGCCTCTGGAAGAGATCGACGCCATGTCTGATTGGGAAGGCAGCCAGCTGAACAAGGCGAAGGAGCTGCTTGCCTTTGAGCTGACCAAGCTGGTTCACAGCGAGGAAGAAGCTGGCAAGGCACAGGAGACCGCCCGCGGTCTGTTCAGCGGCGCTGCTGACATGGCCAACATGCCCAGCACCACTCTGACCGCTGACCAGCTGCAGGACGGCCGCATTGGCATTCTGGATCTGATGATGACTGCCAAGCTGGTTCCCAGCAAGCGCGAAGCCCGTCAGCTGATCCAGCAGGGCGGTATTCTGCTGGACGGCGAAAAGGTCACCGATCCCACCATGCCCATCACCGCCGAGCAGCTCGCAAACGGCGTTGTGATCAAGAAAGGCAAAAAGACCTACCATAAGGTTCAGCTGTGAGCCTGACGCCACTTTTATAAAATAATACCCCCGCCAAAACGACTCATCGTTTCGGCGGGGGTATTTGATTATACAGTTTCTTTCGGCAAAGCCAGAAATTCCGGATCCACATTTTCCTGAAGCATCGATGTGATGTAGCTCAGGCTAAATCCCGGAAAATTACCGCGTACTCCGTGGGCGGCAGCCAACTCATCGGAGTAATCTTTCAGAAGATATATGCGGATGTTGGCATAATTCGCATCGTAGTGATTGACCGTTGGGTAGAACAGGGGATCACGAATTACAGTGCTGCTGGTGCCATCCGGCTGAGTTGTTTTTTCGATGGTAAAAGTAAGGATCATTCCGATCATTGTATCCGCTGTAGACTGTGCATTCAAAAAATTCCCCAGGGAATAGGCAACGAACGCCTGTCGTCCGTCTGCTGCTGTAAGCCACTGGGCGGTCTGTACCACATGAGGGTGCGTACCGATGATTACATCTGCACCCCAGTCAGCCATTTTCTGGGCCAGATTGCGCTGTGCCTGTGTCACGGAATGGCTTCCTTCCACACCCCAGTGCACACTTACCACCACCAGATCTGCATCGCTGCGCGCCTTCTCCAGCATCTGCTGCATCACATCCAGTTCACTGGTATAGATCACATGCGACGGTGCATCAGAAGGTGTTTTGATTCCATTGGTGTGCTCGGTAAACCCCAGATAAGCGATTCGCACTCCGTTCACTGTCTGAATCACAGGAGAAGTGGAATCTTCTGTATACAGACCAGCAGTAATCACATCCTCCGGCATAGAGGACCAGAAATCCATGGTAGCCTGTAACCCCTGTGTTCCTTTATCGTAGGTGTGGTTATTGGAAAGATTGAACGCACGGAATCCCAGCTTATACAACTGACGTCCCATATCGCCGGGCGTGGAAAAGCACGGATAGGTACTGGGCTCCAGCGTATCACTTAAAAGCGTTTCCTGATTAATCCAGTTGATGTCGAAATCACTATAAAACTGCCGCACCTGGTCATAACAGTAGGAAAAATCGTACCCGCCAGTCCCATTTTGCTCTGCCCGCCGTTTTGCCTGTTCATAGATTCCGTTATGAATCAGATTATCTCCTGTGGCAGAAAATCGAAGTGTCGTAATCTGCGGTCCCGTAGTGGGGGAGGGAAGGGTTTCCTCTTCCGGTTCCGCCTTCTGCTCCGATGTGGACTGTGCAAAAACAGGGCTCGTTTCTGTGCTGTCCCGAAAGAAACAAACCGCACAAACGATCAGGCAGCATACAGAAAATGCCATCAGGGCAGCAGCAATCGTTCGTTTCATAATAACCTCACAGCAGAGACCGCATCAGATCCTTCATGTTGTAGAGACCTTTTTCATACCCTGTCAGGAAGATGGCTGCATTAATTGCGCCGTTGGCGAATACCGCACGGGATCCCGCACTGTGAGAAAGGGTAATCACTTCGTCCGGACCGCAGAACAGAACATCATGATCGCCCACAATGCTGCCACCGCGAATTGCATGCAGCCCCAACTCATGAGGGTCCCGCTTCTGCCGTACAGAATGACGATCATAAACATAATGATACCGGTTTCCCGTGGCCTCATTGATCTCATCGGCCAGAAGCAGGGCAGTCCCGCTGGGTGCATCCACCTTATTGTGATGATGCTTTTCAATGATTTCAATGTCGTAGTCCATTCCCAGAACCTGCGCTGCCTTCTGCGCCAGCTCTGCCAGCAGGTTGATTCCCATAGACATATTGGCACTCTTGAAAACCGGAGCCTTTTCCGCCGTCTGGTGAATCAGTTGTTCACATTCTTCGTCCAACCCGGTCGTGCATACCACGCAGGCAGTACCAGTGCTCTGGCAATAGCGCAGCATAGATTTCGTAGCCTCAGTGGTAGAGAAGTCGATGATCACATCCGCTTTTGCATTCAGCTCTTCCAGACTGGCCGCCACAGGAATCGGCCCGCTCTGCGCAGACACATCCACACCACCCACAATGCGGCAATCCTCCCGCTGTGCAATCAGCTCACACAGCACCTTTCCCATCCGTCCATTGATGCCCTGAATGATAATATCCGTCATTTTTCGTACTCCCCTTTGTAAAAAAGCCCGACGCTGACGCGCAGGTGCGGCAAACAGCTCACGCCGTTGCTTCTGCGGCCAGCCGCCGGGCAGAAATTTTATCCGTCGTTTTTTATTCCAGCAAGATCAGAGCAGACCTGCATTTCGCAGCGCTGTTTCAATCCGTGCCTGATTTGCTTCACTGGGCTCAACCAGCGGCAATCTGCACTCGCCGGCGTCCCAACCCAGCATATTCATCGCAGCCTTTACAGGAACCGGATTCACATCACAGAACATTGCACTACACAGCTCACTGAGCTCCAGCTGCATTGCTGCACTTTCTTTGGTTTTACCATCGAACCACAGCTGACACATCTGGTGCATCTGGGCGGGAGCCACATTGCCCACCACCGAAATCACACCTTTGCCGCCAACCGAAAGTAGGGGAACCACCTGATCGTCGTTGCCGGAATAAAGCGGCAGCTCATCCCCGCACAGGGCAGCAATTCGAACCACCTGAGAGATGTTTCCGCTGGCCTCTTTGAGCCCTCGGATCATGGGATGGCGGGAAAGCTCCAGCGCCGTCTCCGGCTGAATATTTACTCCGGTGCGGGAAGGCACATTGTAGATGATAGCCGGCAGATCTGTGGAATCCGCAATGGTGAAAAAGCTCTTTACGAGTCCGGCCTGACTGGTTTTGTTGTAATAGGGGGTGACCAGCAACAGTGCATCCGCACCCAGGGCAGCAGCTTCCTTGGACATCATCACCGCATGGGCAGTGTTGTTGGATCCGGTTCCGGCGATTACCGGTACACGTCCCTGTACCGCTTCCACAACACAACGGATACACTCCAGATGTTCATCATCCTCCAGCGTTGCAGATTCACCTGTGGTTCCACACACGACCAGCGCGTCTGTGCCGCTTTCCACCTGAAATTCCGCCATCTTCTTCAATTCCGCAAAATTTACAGAGCCATCATCGCACATAGGGGTGATCATGGCAACTGCACTTCCGGTGAAAATAAGCTCTTTCATCGCTGTCATCTCCTTTGGTTCAAATCAATCCGGTGGTTCAAATCAGTCCAGGTAGCCCTTCGCTGCCAGCAGCTCTGCCAGCAGTACGCCGCCGCCGGCAGCGCCACGCAGGGTATTGTGGGAAAGGCAGACAAACTTATAATCGTATTGGGTGTCTTCACGCAGACGACCGATGGACACCGCCATGCCGTTCTCCAGATTACGATCCAGCTTGGTCTGCGGACGGTCATTTTCTTCGAAATAGTGCAGGAACTGCTTGGGTGCGCTGGGGAGCTGCAGACGCTGAGCTTCGCCCTGGAATGCAGCCCACCGCTCCAGAATCTGCTCCTTGGTGGGTTTCTTCTCAAAACTCATGAATACTGCAGCCATGTGGCCGTCAGACACAGGAATGCGCAGGCATTGCGCGGTAATGGCAGGGGAGGCAGCTTTTACGATGCAGTCGCCCTCGATATGGCCCCACAGCTTCAGCGGCTCCTGCTCGCTCTTTTCCTCCTCACCGCCGATGTAGGGGATGCAATTATCCACCATTTCCGGCCAGGTTTCAAAGGTCTTGCCCGCACCGGAAATCGCCTGATAGGTGCAAACCAGCACGTTCTTGAGTCCAAACTCCTCACGCAGGGGATGGAGTGCAGGAACATAGCTCTGCAGAGAGCAGTTGGATTTCACGGCAATGAATCCGCGGGTAGTTCCCAAACGGCGGCGCTGCGCTTCAATGATCTGCGCATGATCCGCATTGATTTCCGGCACGATCATGGGAACATCATCGGTAAAGCGGTTGGCACTGTTGTTGGAGATCACCGGACACTCCGCCTTGGCGTAAGCCTCTTCCAGAGCCTTGATCTCATCCTTTTTCATATCCACTGCGCAGAATACGAAATCTACCTTTTGGGCAACTTCTTCCACATGGGAAGCATCCATCACAATCAGCTTTGCAGCATCCTGCGGCATGGGCGTGGGCATCGCCCACCGGGCTCCAACCGCTTCCGCATAGGTTTTTCCCGCAGAGCGGGGAGAAGCAGCCACAACCACCAGCTCAAACCAAGGATGATTTTCCAATAAGGAAACAAATCGCTGGCCGACCATTCCGGTAGCGCCTACTACACCAACTCGATACTTTTTCATTGCTTACATCATCCTTTCCGTTTCCCTCCCGGCATTTTCATGTTTATGCCGGCCCCCTGTGGGGATATATCCGGGCAATATCGCCAGATATAAAAAAAACCGGCTTGAAAACCGGCAACGTATGCAATATAATAAATTAGATTGCATAACACATGCACAGCGGTTCTGTGCTTTGTTTTAAATATAGCATTGCCGGCAGGTAATGTCAATGTAAGGAGATGCATTATTTCTATGCTGAAAAAAGATTTCTGGTTCGACCTGCCGCAGGAACTGATTGCGCAGGAACCCTGCAGCCCCCGCGATGCCGCACGGCTGATGTGCCTCGATCGTTCCAACGATCAGATCCAGCACCGTGTTTTCCGGGATCTGGTGGATCTGCTTGAGCCCGGCGACCTGCTGGTGGTGAACAATTCCAAGGTTCTGCCCGCCCGACTGATCGGACAGAAGGAACATACCGGTGCTGTGTGTGAATTGCTTTTACTGCATCAGGAAAGCAATGACGTTTGGGAGTGCCTGGCACGCCCCGGCAAACGGTTGAAGCCCGGTATGCGCATTCTGTTTGGCGATGGTTCGCTGATCGCCACGATTCAGGAGACCAAAGAGGACGGCAACAAGCTGGTGTCCTTCGAGTACAACACCCAGACCCTTTATGAAAAGCTGGACGAGTTCGGCAAAATGCCGCTTCCTCCCTATATCACCAAACAGCTGGAGGATCAGAGCCAGTATCAGACCGTGTACGCCAAGGAGTTGGGCAGTGCAGCTGCTCCCACTGCCGGCCTGCACTTTACTCCGGAACTGATGCAGCGCCTGCAGGACAAGGGCATCAAAATCACTGAGGTTACCCTGCATGTCGGTCTTGGTACCTTCCGCCCGGTGAAGGAAGATGAAATCGAAGATCATCTGATGCACTCGGAGTGGTACAGCGTAAGCGAGGAAACCGCCCGGCTGATCAACGAGACCAAGGAAGCAGGTCATCGGGTTATTGCCGTTGGTACCACCAGCTGCCGTACACTGGAATCGGTGGCTGCCAAATACGGTAAAATTCAGGCCTGCAGCGGCGATACCAGCATCTTTTTGTATCCCGGCTGCAAATTCCTGTGTCTGGATGGCCTGATCACCAATTTCCATCTGCCGGAAAGCACCCTGATCATGCTGGTCAGCGCCTTCTACGGGTACGAAAAAACCATGGCAGCTTACAAAACTGCCGTGGAACAGCGTTACCGCTTTTTCAGCTTTGGCGATGCCATGCTGATTCTTTGATTGTATAGTATACTCAGAAAGGAGCTCGGTTTATGCCCTATCGCTTGCTGAAAACCGAACACAACGCCCGGCGGGGCGAATTCGAAACCGTTCACGGCACCGTTCAGACCCCTGCGTTCATGAATGTGGCCACAGCGGCCGCCATCAAAGGTGGTCTGAGCGCGTTCGATTTGAAAGACATTCATTGCCAGGTTATGCTGTGCAATACCTACCATCTGCACCTGCGTCCCGGTGACAAGCTGGTAGCTGAAATGGGCGGTCTGCACAAGTTTACCCGCTGGGAAGGCCCGATCCTTACAGACAGCGGCGGATTCCAGGTGTTCAGCCTTTCCAAGCTTCGCAAGATCACCGAGGAAGGCGTTACCTTCAACTCCCATCTGGACGGTCACAAGATCTTCATGGGCCCGGAGGAAAGCATGCAGATCCAGGCAAACCTGGGTTCTACCATCGCAATGGCCTTTGACGAATGCGTGGAAAACCCGGCGGAGTACAAATACTCCAAGGCCAGTTGCGACCGAACCGTGCGCTGGCTCAAGCGCTGCAAGGCGGAAATGGAACGCCTGAAGCGGGAAGGCCTTGCCGTTAATCCTGATCAGATGCTGTTCGGTATCAACCAGGGCTGCACCTATGAGGATCTGCGTGTGGAGCACATGAAACAGATTGCAGAACTGGATCTGGATGGCTATGCCATTGGTGGCCTTGCAGTGGGCGAGCCGGCAGAGGATATGTATCGGATCATCTCCGCAGTGGAGCCCTATATGCCCAAGGACAAGATTCGTTACCTGATGGGTGTTGGCACTCCCGGCAACATTATCGAAGCCGTTTCCCGTGGTGTTGATCTGTTTGACTGCGTCATGCCCAGCCGCAACGCCCGCCACGGCCATCTGAATACCTGGAGCGGTATCATCAATATCAAGAACCTGAAATACCAGAAGGACGAAGGCCCTATCGATCCGGAATGCGATTGCCCTGTGTGCCGCAATTTCAGCCGTGCATATCTGCGCCATCTCTTTAAGGCGGATGAGATGCTGGGCATGCGTCTCGGCGTAATGCACAATCTGTACTTCTACAACCGCCTGATGGAACGCATTCGGCAGGCTTTGGACGAGGGCAACTTCCAGGAATTCCACGACCGTTATGTAACGCTGCTGGATACCCGTATTTGATCAAAACTTCAGATGTGCGCTCTTGCATATCCGGCAACAATCCGCTATAATAAATTTATTCGATCGAATTCGAGAGGAGTTTACAACACATGGCACTGAATCTTTTGAGCACTTCCACCGACGCACTTTCTTTTTATAGCCCCTTTATCATGATCCTGGTCATGGTGCTGTTCATGTGGCTGTTCATTTACCGGCCCCAGAAGAAGCAGCAGCAGAAGGAAACCGAGATGCGCAACTCGCTGGAAATTGGCGACGAAGTAACCACCATTGGCGGTATCGTTGGTCGCGTAGTGGCCATCAAAGAGGACACCTTCGTTCTGGAGACCGGCAGCGACCGCACCAAGATCCGTTTCCGTCGTGCGGCAATCCAGTCCATCGAGAAGCTGAACATGGAAGGCTCTCAGACCTCTTCCAAATAAGTAAGCATATCAAAACACCCCCTGCATAGATATGATGCAGGGGGTGTTTTTGTATGCAAAAACGAACGTCATCGGAGCATTCCGGGAAGCAATTATTATTCTCCATTCTTTTTGCTGCAGGAGCCGGGGGGATCATCTGTACAGCTATGCTGTGTATGCTCGCCAAATTGATTGTTTCTGCACATCCATCCGCCTGGTGGGCAATTCCCATGTCTGCCGGTGCTGTCATGGCAGGGTGCCTTGTCAGCGGCTATATCTTAGCCCGGCGGATCGGGCAGAACGGCCTGTTTTGTGGGCTGTGCTGCGGATTGTTTTTCTTTTTGATTTTTCTTCTTGCTGCAATGCTGAGCGGAAGCTATGAGTATACTGCGTTTGCTGCTATCAAATGCGTATGTTACGGGTTGGCCGGCGCATTGGGCGGGTATATCGGCCTGCTTTCCAGCGAGCGGGCAAAACGAAATATGCGTGTTTCACGCTGATAAAAAAACCAGGGCAAAAACCCTGGTTCTTTTTATTGGATTATCTGAATAGAATAAAACAAAAGAAATAACAAAGAGGGACAAGTTTATGTGGACGTATCGAAATGAATCGGCATCCAAATCCACGGATCAGAACCCGCACTTTACCTTCAGCACCAATCCATCTGCACACCCATCTTCAAAATCATCGCCTTCAGAAACTGCTTTTCCGCCCAGCTTCCACAGTCCGGTAACAGCAGTTGGAAAAGCTTCGCCTTCTCAACGTACGATTCGTCCCAAAAAACAGTTTGGAACCTTTGTACTTGGGGCATCGCTTTATCTGACCGGCATACTTTTAGGGGCTGTCTGGCGACCTGCCATAAAGGGCTGGCTGTGGGAATATGCTCAGTATTATGTAAATCTGCAAATCACACGACACCTGGAGCACCAGCTTTCTCAGATCTTTTGCGCGCAATTCCTGGCATTGCTTACACAGCTGATACTGACCGCTCTGGCTGGATTCTGCGTTTTTGGCATTGCCATGCTGCCCGCACTCATTCTGTTGAAGGGAATTGGTGTCGGATTTTTTACCGCCTGTCTGTATCTGGAATATGGGCTTGCAAAGGGAGCCGGCATGGCACTGTTGCTTTTCTTTTTTCCACAACTTCTGGGACTGTTTCTGATGCTCAGTCAAAGCGTTGCCGCGTGGCGCCTTTCTCGTGAGCTTTTGGCCGTATGTATCCACAATCGAGGCACACGCCCCTTGATAGAAAGCAAACGCGTTTTAAGCAGACTACTGCTTTGCTGTTGCGCTGCTTTGCTGCCCTGTATTCTTTCCTGTATATGCTCCGTCCTTTTTGCAGGATTATTTCCGGCTTGACAGGTCATCCTCCAAATCTTCGAACAGCTCCGGCACTTCCGGCGCTTCCGCCTCCATCTCAAGATCTTCCTGCGGCATGGGCACATCCTTTTTCTGGGTAAATTCCACACGGGACAGGGGAGTCGAACTGGCCGCTGTGCGCAGCTTTTCCGTGTTGATGTGTGTGTAGATCTCGGTGGTGGAAACATGCTCGTGGCCCAGAATCTCCTTCAGCTCCAGCATATCCACATTACCGTGACGGTACATCAGTGTGGCAGCGGTATGGCGCAGCTTATGGGGAGAATACCCTTTTCCAGAAAGGCCCGCCAGCTTCAGGCAGCGCTCTACAATCTGTTCCACACGCCGTGCACCGATGCGTTTTCCAGTTCTGCGAGATACAAAAAGTGCATCCTTATCCTGCAAATTCATCAATTTTGCCCGGGCTTCACAATACCGCTCCAGTGCATGGATACAGGCCTGATTCAGGTATACCAGCCGCTCTTTATTGCCTTTGCCGACAATGCGAATCGTATCTTCCTTGAAGTCCGTCATATTGATGCCTACAAGCTCAACCAGACGCATCCCGCAATTCAGAAAAAGTGTGATGATACAGTAATCCCGTTCATAAAAATCGCTTTGTATATTTTTTAACAATTCCATACTTTCTTCCAGCGACAAATACTTGGGTAAAGCCCGTTTGGTCGTAGGAACAGATACATCCTTCGCCGGATCATTGCTCAACCGGTTTGCTTTAACCGTAAGGAACCGGTACAGGCTTTTTACAGCACTGAGCTTACGCGCACGGGCTGCAGGCTCGTTAAGCCGTTCATTTTTCAGGAAATACAGATATTCATAAATATCACTCGTAGTAATCGAACCAATAAATTCCAGATCCAGCCCGGAAGTATTGATCTCGTCAAAAGCGGTATCTGGGGCCAATCCACGATATTGAACCATAAAGCGAAAGAACGTACGCAGGTCAATATAGTAACCGTTAACTGTGCGTGGCGAGCGGTTCAGAATTGCGCCCAGATAATTCAAAAAATCCCGAACATCCCGCGGAATATCATCATACGGTGCATGACGATTCGGATGAAGTGGATTGATGTAAGTGCTCATAAGATAATCACATCCCAAAGTAAACTGACCATATTATTATAACAGAAACATTTGAATTTGTTTTTTATAAAATCAATGATTTTTGTACTCAATCAGTCTGATGAGCTGTACGAACCAACTTGAATACCGACAGCTCAGAAAGGCCATATCAGAAGAAACCTCTGTTTTTCGCTCCCCTCTATTTCGCTAAATTTGCATTTAGCGAAATACTATATGGAGCAAAATAGAAGGGCCCCTGCCCCATACCTTCTTCTTATTCCTCACTTCATACCGAGGTTTTGCCTTTTCAAATTTCTCATCTGATTTTTTAATGCAGCGGCGCTGGTACCACAACTTCTGCATTCCAGCGCCGCTGAGCTTTTTTGTTATTACTTAATGGCCTGAATGGCATCTCGAATATACGAAACACCGATCAGCTCCATATCCGAAAATTCGCTGAGTTCCAGCTGCTTCAAGCTATGCTTCGGCACAATGGCTTTCGTGAAGCCGATTCGCTGCGCTTCCCGCAGCCGGTTTTCCAAAAACGTCACATTGCGGATTTCGCCAGCCAGACCCACTTCTCCAATGGCAATGGTTTTGTCTCCAATGGGTTTATCCATCAGCGCTGAAGCCATCGCCAGACAGACCGCCAGGTCGCAAGCTGTCTCGTTCAAATCCAAGCCGCCCACAATATTGATGTAAACGTCCAGATTTGCAAAGAAGTAGCCTGCCCGCTTTTCCAGCACCGCAAGCAACAGATTGGTCCGATTGAAGTCAAACCCGCTGGCGGCACGGCGCGGCGTACCAAAGCCGCTCTTCGTCACAAGGGCCTGTACCTCACTCAGAATGGGTCTGGTGCCTTCCATGGTACAGGCAACACAGTTTCCGCTGATTCCAAGTGGACGGCCATCCAGAAGCAGCTGAGAGGGGTTCTCGATCTCAGTCAGGCCGGTTCCTGTCATATCGAACATACCAATCTCATTGGTGGAACCATAGCGGTTTTTTACACCACGCAGGATTCGATACGGAAGGGTCTTATCCCCTTCAAAATACAGCACTGTATCCACAATGTGTTCCATTACTTTGGGGCCGGCAATTGCGCCATCCTTGTTTACATGCCCCACAATGAATGTGGGGATCTCGCAGCTTTTGGCTACGGCCAGCAATCTGGCGGAACATTCCTTCACCTGGGATACACTGCCTGCCGACGAAGAAACGTCCGAGCAGTGCATCGTCTGGATAGAGTCGATCACAACCAGATCCGGTCGCATCTGTTCGATCAAACCGCAAATCTCGTCGATCTCGGTTTCTGCCACCAGACTGATGTTTTCCTGGGCTACCCGAAGCCGGTTTGCACGCAGCTTGATCTGGCGGGTGGATTCCTCACCGGTCACATACAAAACATGGTGGCTGCCGGAAATTGCGCCACACAACTGCAAAAGCAGTGTGGATTTACCCGCGCCGGGTTCACCGCCCAACAGTACAACACTGCCCAGCACGATACCGCCGCCCAAAACCCGATCCAGCTCATGGATACCGGTTACAATACGGCTTTTTTCCTCATCAGTGCTGATATCCGCCAGTCGATCTGCCTTAAGGGAGGTTTGCCCCTGCACACGGCCGGTTGCCGCGCTGGCGCTTCGTTTTGCTGCTGTAGATTTGCTTTCTACCATGACCACATCCTCGGTCATGGTATTCCATTCTCCGCAGGAGGGGCAGCGGCCCATCCAGCGGGGACTGGTTTCCCCACAATTGGAGCACACATAAATGGATTTCAGTTTTCCATCCTTCATTCGCCGGTATTCCCTCTCTGCTTAATATCCGAATACGCCTTCCAGGGATTCATCCTGATCGATCCACTCCTGCACCTCGATCGCGCGATACTCATCCTTGCTGTCCCGGATATATACCCGCTCAATGCCTGCATTAATGATCATTCGTTTACACATGGAGCAGCTGTTGGCATTCTGTACATAGTCTTTGGTGGCCATATCAATGCCCACCAGATACAGTTGACTGCCCAGCATCTTATCGCGGGGTGCGCTGATGATTGCATTGGCTTCCGCATGAACACTGCGACAAATCTCGTATCGTTCGCCGCGGGGAATCTGCAGCTTCTGGCGAATACACACATTCAAGTCCGTACAGTTTTTTCTTCCTCGTGGTGCTCCCACATAGCCCGTAGAGATTACCTCATCGTTTTTCACGATTACCGCGCCGTAATTTCGACGCAGGCAGGTTCCCCGCTGCAGAACGATCTCTGCAAGATCCAGATAGTAGTTAATTTTATCGCGGCGCTCCATATTAGCAACCCCTCCCTGATCTTTTTCTAGTGGTATTATAGCATAGCTATTTGTTAAAAGCACAGATGTACTAACAAAAAATCCCGGCTGCAAACTGCAACCGGGATCTCCTGGAGGTGCTGACCAGATTTGAACTGGTGAATGAAGGTTTTGCAGACCTTTGCCTTACCACTTGGCCACAGCACCAA
>NZ_CAXSWZ010000023.1:0-56200 GCF_964241245.1 Allofournierella massiliensis | reverse complement strand
CCCACACCATTATACCGCATTCCCTTTCCTTATACGAGAAAAAGACCACCGATAGGTGGCCTTTTTCGACAGGCTGACACCTAAAAAGGTGGTTTTCCTAAGAAAGGAGGTCCGAGCGACAGAACTGGCACCATCTTGCTCCCAAAGCAGGCGCGCTACCAACTGCGCTACGCCCGGATATAAAGTCGTAGAATGGTCCGGGCGTATCCTCCCAAAGAATGCGTATTCTGTCCCGAACAATTTCTGGAACATAAAAAAGCAGGGCGGCCCTGATCGGTTGGTCGGACCATCCCGCAGTGAATCTGAAAAAGGACATAAGAAGCTTCCGGAATCAGCAGCTCTTTAATGCTGAATCAAAAACCAGCCATCAAGAAAAGAGCTTGCTCTTTTTGCGCACCATGTACATGTCGGGATCCGCCAAAAGGGCATAGGGATAGGGACCGGGCGTGAAATCATCCTGACGCACCTTCTGTGCGGTAAGGGTGCCGGAGAAATGCAGCTCGTTTTCCGGATCCATATCATCAACAATCAGGTCATAACTGCTGTGAGGAGGCAGGGTCAATTCCAGGGCGCAGGAAGGCACTTCGCTGCGTTTGAAGTTATCCGCCTGGTAGCGCAAAGGCTGTGCAGAATGCAGCAAGGATTGAGAGACATATCGTCTCAGGCACATGCGGTATATCTCGCTGGGAGTCGCCCCGTATGAAGTGGACGGTTGTTTGCGGGTTTTGTCTGCATGTCCCATCAGTTTGGGGATTTCCGGAGCATCGAAACCGCTGTGACAATAAAGGAAGGTGCAGAAGTTGCGTCGTTCCGAGTGACCGGTCAGTCGACGGTATACGTGATCGTTTTGCTGTTTGATATTGAATACAAACTGTCTGGCAGCGTACAAGGACTGGAGCATACCCTCATTGCGCAGCAAATCAGTAATAGCGTTCGACAGATGATCCCGATAAATGCGCATCGTTGCGGGATCGGTGAGGAAGGCGTCACCTTCCGATTGACCGCAAAGCAGCTGCAGGGAGAGGTCTCCATGGATTGCACTCAAAGTCATCACCCGTTGATACATGGCTTCGCCTACATCTGGGCATAATGGGATGATGCGATAGGACGGCAGAGTTTTGGGCATTTCGGTGCGCTTGCCGTCTGGCAGCAGCTGGCCGGAAACACGCAGATAATACATCCGTCCCTGCGATCCATCCAGATAGCCCAGCGAGCAAAACAGCAGACCGGTAAACTCGCCGATTCGAAGTCCGGTATCGGTGAGAATGCTGATCACATCGGCAAGCGGGGAGTTTTTGCACAATGCGAGCAGCTCGTCAGGCGGCAAGCTGCGAACCCCATCCACCTGAGACATAATCGATGACAGGTGGGATGTTTTGCCGTCGAGGTCCGGGGGAAGACAGTCAATCTGTATGTCATCCTCTTCAATCAGGTAACTGATCAGCTGTTTCAGCAAACCGTAACGCTTCTGTGCCGCAGATGGCACCTCCTGATACGGATCATCCTGTTTGACTTTTGTCGCTTTGCGTGCAGCATCGCAGATGGACTCGAAAACAGCGGTATAAATCTCATCGTTGATTGTAAGCGCGTTGATACCATCCAGATGAGGAATCAGTTTAGCGGTATATAGTGAGTAAGGACAAATGGTGTCGAATAAAAAAGAACCGCAACCCCTTGGAGGATTGCGGTATGTAATGTTACTCTTTTTTCCCTGACCCCCGGCGGGTGTTCATTGCTCCCTATACGCTTTCCTGCCATATTCTCCCCTTGCGGGGATAACAGACAAAAAGTGCGTTTCCCCTCACCGTTTCGATGGGGGTATTATAATAGGGAATTTTTAGGGGTTTCTTAGAAATCGCTTAGGTTTTAGGCAGTTTTGCTGAAATTTGAAGATTATCCGCTTTTTGTATTATTATATATTCATATTGGCCCAAAAGAACCAGTCAAAACTGTGCATTCTATATGTGCAATTAGTCTGACAAGATTTTCTACATCTAATTTTTCTATTCTACCAAGGGTACACTAAACTTGTCAACATATTTCTTGTGGTCGGAGGGTTGGCAAGTGGAATATGGAACTATTCGGATTAAGCTGGACGAGCTGTTGAAGGCATCCGGTCTTAGCAAGAACATGCTGAGCCATCGGGCTGAGATGCAGCGGACGCAGATCAATAATTATTGTAAAAACCAAATTACTCGTTTAGATATAGATGTCCTCGCAAGGCTTTGTACGGTGTTGAATTGTGAGATCGGCGATCTATTAGAATTTATACCACCAGAAAAGATAGAAAAATGAGGCTCGAAAGAGGAATGTACTTTTCTCCCTAACCCTTTGTGTTCTTAATTCTCTGCCTATTAATGGATTATTATTTATGGGCGTAATAGCAGCTTTAAAAGAATGGCTGTGGCGGAACTAAGACCACCACAGCCATTCTTTATACTTGCCGTCATCTTCTCCTTGACGATCCTGGTGTCCAACCTCATCCCCAGGGTGGAGCAGACCGTCACAAGGCTTTCTTTTGCGGCTTTGGCGTCTACGGCGATCAAAATGCCGCCCAGATTTCCGCTATACTGACACGAGCGGAGAGCGGAGCTGTCGGAGAGGAGGAAGATCCCCGGAGCCTCCACCGTGTAGGAAGTACCCTGCAACGCTCGGACAGTAAGGCGGCCGGTCAGGCAGAACAGCACTTCAAACTGGAGCGGTGCGCCGCACACCGGGATGGGCCGCAAGGGCTCCTGCACCGGCTCCGGCAGGGAAAAGCGGCAGATCTGCACCCCCGGCATACCGTGGCTCCAGCGGCCCGTGCCGGAGCCCTGGCTCAATAAATATTCCTTCAGCATGATTTCTCACGACCTGTTTCTCTGAGTTCGAAATTGGTTTCGCCTATGCTGGCTGGGGATACAGAGAGAAGGCAGGAGACGAGATCCTCCTGCCTTCTGCGGTGTTTTTGTCAGGCCAGAGATGCGCCCAGCTCGCGGCAGGCTACCAGAGCGTCATCGTCCGGAGCCTCGTTGCAGATCACGCTCTCACAGGCCAGATTGGCGCCGTCGTCGTTGCAGCGGGACTCCCAGCTGCGCATCCATTCGCCGTCCCCCCAGCCGTAGGAGCCGAACAGAGCGATGTTCTTCCCGCTCAGCCTGCCCTCACAGGCGGTGAACATAGGCTCGAACTCGCTCTCCTCCAGCTGCTCCGACCCCATGGAGGGGCAGCCGAAAGCGATGGCGGAATACTCGCCGACCTGCTCCGGTGAGAACTCTGCGGCGGTGATCACAGATACCTCGGCGCCCTTGCCCTTGGCGCCTTCAGCCACCGCCATGGCCATGGCCTCGGTGTTTCCCGTGCCGCTCCAATACACAACTGCAACTTTACTCATAAGACTTTAGCGACCTTTCTTTTCTGGATTTGTTATGGTAGAAACATCAACCAGCCACGGTGAGCTGCTCGATGGATTTCCCTTGCTGCCACTGCCGGGAGTAGATTTTGCTGCACATCTCGTATTTCTCAAAGATGTTTCTGGCGGCCTGCTCGTCGCCGTAGACCTTCCAGCAGCCCACGCACTTGTGATTGCATGCCCGATTGCAGATGAAGCCCAGCACATCCTCAGGGGGATAGCTCAAAAACAGGCCGATCTCATGGGGAAATTCCCCCTCGCTCCGGAGCCGGTGGATGAGGTGAACCACGCAGCCGTTGGGGTTTTCCGGCACATAGCCGTATTTGAGAAGCAAGGCTCTGGCGCGGTGATCGGTCAGATCGCTCTCCAGCGCATTGGGCCGGTAGGCGTAAATCAAAGCGCGGCCTTTGCAAACCCGGAGCGGCAGAACGCGGATGCCCTTGGGCACCAGTTTCTTGTTCAGCCGGCACAAGTCTCGCGTCAGATCCTTCCGGCTGGGGCAGGCGCAGGAAAAGAGGTTTCCCGTCTTGATCCCGGCCAGGGTGGGAGAACAATGGCGAATCAGCAGATCCTCTGACATAGGCGTTTCCCTCACAAAATCATGTCCATGCGAAGACTGTACGGCAAAATGAAAAAACGGACAGTAAATGTGGTTAGCGGTAGCTAACTAATGCAATTATATACAGGGCAAATCCGCTTGTCAAGAGGACGGATGGAATCTGTTGACAAAAAAATAGCGCATTTTGGACGCCTGTGTTATAATAAGCAAAATGTCCGTTTTGGGGAGGGTCCTATGGCGATTCACGAATCTGGCCAGATGTATCTGGAAACTATTTATATTCTCTCTCAGAACAGCGCCTTTGTTCGGGCTATCGATGTGGGAGAGCAGTTGGGCTTTACCAAGCCCAGTGTCAGCAGAGCCATGTCCATTCTGAAAAAGGACGGATATGTGAATGTGGACGCTGACGGAGCAATTACCCTGACGGAGACCGGGCTTGCCATTGCTAAGACGATGTACACCCGCCACACGGTGTTGAGCCAGATGCTGATGGAATTGGGCGTGGACGAGGAGACTGCGACCGAAGATGCCTGCCGGATCGAGCATGTGATCAGCGAAAAATCCTTTGCGGCTGTGCAGGCGCACTTGGAGCAGGTAACGAAAATGCGGGAAGATGCGCACGGGCAATGAGGCTATGCAAATTTGGCGGACTTTGCTATCGAGCGGCAACGCGATAAGTGAATACCTGCCATTTGGCACGGGATATCAAATGAGGTGGAGCCTTGATATGGCCTCCACCTCATTTTTATGTGATCTGCGCTTTTAAATCAGGAGCGACCTGCTGTGTAAGTTCACCGCCAAGCGTACCTGCTCCATAGCTCCAAACGCTTACGGCAGCTCATCCTTATGTGTCTGCTGGCTTTTCAAAACCTTTCGGGTGGCTTTTTTGATTTTATGGCACACGCTAAAAATAGCGATGCAAAACAGCAGAGCCACTAATCCATATCCAAACGACTGCATTGCCGTGTTCATATTCACGCCTCTTTTCTGACCGCTGCCGCCAACGAGCTCAACCGAACAATCCTCTTTTTTTGTACGGCTCCTTCTGGATCGTGCCGACCTCATACCCTGTGCTGCGAATAGCATTCATAAGAGCCTCCGTGTCCAGATCTGTTTCAGAGAGGATTACAGTCTGGTTTTTGCTGCGGGAGGAGTTTACCTTTTTGACCGGGCAGGCTTTGCGTACGGCGTCATTGACATGAGCCTCGCACATCCCGCACATCATTCCGTTGACTTCCACTGTGTACTTCCACATGTTCTCTCACTCCTTCTTGACTTTTGGATCATCGAGCTGCGCGGACCGGACGGTGGTCTGCCGTGCCGCAGTCCGTTCATCCGGGATCTTCCTGGCTATCAGACAGCACAGCGGCACCAACGAACTTCCGAGAAGCTGATGGCGAACGATGGAATAGCCGCACTCGGACAGGTATGCCATCAGCTCCCCGGCAGTCCAGACATGGTACACCCGAAAGCCGGACAGCCCCATGAACCAGAGCCGGAGTCTGGCGCTTCGACTTTTGCCCCAGACAAAGGTTGGGGCGAACAGCCATCCCCATGGCTTCAGAACCCGCCAGGCTTCCGCCAGAGCTTTTTCCGGGTGAGGCATGACATGGAGGGCGTTGGAGATCACAACCGCATCGAAGCTCTCCGGGCCATAGGGCAGCTGGGTAGCGTCCTGGACGGAGAAATGGAGCCGGGACGAGTGCACCTGCTTTTTGGCCTGACGGATCATTTCAGCTGAAAAGTCGGTTGCCTCCCAGCTCCGGACACATGGAGACAGCGGCACGGACAGCTGGCCTGTTCCGCAGGCCAACTCCAGCACATCCATGTCCCGTTTCAGAAAAGGGCGCATTGCTTTGCATATCTGCTGATAGGTTGCCTGGGAGCGGCGCATGAAACCGGAGTAATGCCGTGAAAACCGCTCCCAAAACTGCTTGTTGTCATCCATACAATATGGTCACCTCAATGATGGTTAGCGATTGCTAACTACATCATACTCTTTGTCACACGAAATTGCAAGATGCCGCCATATTGGTTTTGCATGTTCTCTGGGATAAATCAAGGGAAGAAGCGAGAACGAAGAATGACCGGGATACATCTCCCGGCCATTCTTTCCGTTTCGTTCGGCTCACTGTGTTTACCGGCACCAGCCGGTGGGATTGGAGCGGGCGGTGATGAAGCGGCGGTAAATGCCCTCCTCCGCCATAAGTTTGTCGTGGTCGCCGGCCTGAACGATGCGCCCCTGGTCGATAACCAGGATCTCATCGGCGTGGCGAATGGTATTGAGCCGGTGGGCAATGACCAGCAGGGTCTTGCCCCGGCACAGTTGGGTGATGGCCTCCTGGATGTAGCTCTCATTGTCGGCGTCCACGCTGGCAGTGGCCTCATCCAGAATGACGATGGGAGCATCCTTCAGAATGCAGCGGGCAATGGAGATCCGCTGCCGCTCTCCGCCGGATAGGCTGGCTCCACCTTCGCCGATAACAGTGTCAAAGCCGTCGGGCAGTTCCATGATGAAGTCATAGCATCGGGCTTTCCTGGCTGCCTCATAGACCTCCTCCCGTGTGGCGTCTGTCCGTCCCATGGCGATATTGTTATAGACGGTATCCTGGAAAAGATAGACCCGCTGGAACACCATGGAGATCTGATCCATCAGATCAGAGAGAGGAATATCACGGATGTCCCTGCCCCGTACCAGAACCTGCCCCTGTTTCACATCCCAGAACCGGGAAAGCAGGTTGACTACCGTACTCTTGCCGCCGCCAGAGGGCCCCACCAGGGCCAGCATCCGGTTTTTCTCCAGTGTGAAAGAGACATCATGCAGTACCTCTTTCTCCCCGTAGGCGAAGGTGACATTTCGGAACTCCACCTCCGGGGCACCGCCGGCTTTGGGTAAGGTCTCCCGGCCCCGGTCAGGTAGTTCTGGCTGGGCCAGTACCGCCTCGATCCGGTCCATGCAGGCGTTCATCACCGTCAGGCGGGTGGCTTGACTATAGAGCGCTTTAATGGGACCGAAGAGGTCAAAGACGAAGAGCAGGACACCCAGCAGGAAGGTGATGGAGAGCTGCCCCCGGCCATAGAGCCAGAGAGACAGGGGGATCATCAGCACCGAGCCCAGACCGCACACCAGATAAAGGGCCCGCATCCAGGGGGCCTGACTCTCCTCGAACTCGATGCTGACCTTGCGGCTCCGGGCGAAATTCTCGGTGAGCTGCGCGGAACGCTCTCCCAGCAGGTTGAAGGTCTTGGCGATGCCGATGCCCTCCACATAGTCCAGCACCGCCCGTGTGAGCGCCTCGCTCTGCTCCTGTCGGATGTCGGAGTGGGCCAGGGTGCTCCCCAGAGATGCGCGGCCCAGCTGCCAGATAATCAGCACCACCACCAAGGCGGCCAGTCCCAGCCAGGGATTCAGGAAGGCCAGCCACAGCACCAGAATAGCCTGGGCAAAGGTATAGCTCATCATGTTGGCAATGTCGTGCATACAGTTCTCCTCAATGAACACCATGTCGGTGGACAGAACGGAACTGATTTTGCCGATGTTGCCCTCTGTGAAATAGCCCATGGGCAGGCGGCGCAGATGCCGTCCCAGCTCCATGCGCAGATCGGCGAATACCATATAGCCCGCCGCGGCCTGGAGCCGGTCGGCGATGTTCTGGCACAGGCACTCCAGCAGAACGCAGCCCACCGTGCCCACCGCCAGCCACAGGCACAGCCGTGCCGTCATGGTTCTCTGGAGAAAAGCGCTCAGGGCCAAGAAGGACAGACCGATGGGGGCCTTGGACAGCATGGCCTTCAGGAACGCAAAGACAAAGGCCAGCTTGATCCGCCCCTGATAGGGGCCGGATACGGACAGGATTCGTTTCATCAGCGCGATCATGCCTCGTCGCCTCCTTTCTCCGCAGAGACACGCCAGGCAGCGGCTCCCTCGGCAGCCCGCCACAGTTTTTCATAGGCGGGGCAAGTCTTTCGCAATGTATCGTGGCGGCCAATCCCTGCCACATTGCCCTGATCCAGCACCACGATCTGATCGGCACCTGCAATGGACTGAAGCCGGTGGGCGATGACGATGACCGTCTTGCCCCGGATCACCTCGGCAATGGCGGCGTTCATTTTCTCCTCATTCTCCGGGTCCAAAAAAGCGGTGGCCTCATCCAGCACCACGATGGGAGCGTCCTTCAAAATCGCCCGGGCCAGGGCGATCCGCTGCCGCTCCCCGCCGGAAAGCCCCTTGCCTCCGTCACCGGCCATGGTATAGATTCCTTTTTCCAGCCGTTTCAGAAACTCTCCGCATTGAGCCCGTTCCGCCGCCGCCAGCACCTCCTCGTCGGTGGCGCCGGGTCTTCCCAGCCGGATGTTCTCCAACAGGCTGGTGTTGAACAGGAACTGCTCCTGCGCGACGAAGGAGATCTGCTCATTCAGAGAGGCGAGGGACATCTCTCGCAGGTCTTGCCCGCCCAGCGTGATGCGTCCGCCCGTCACATCGTAAAAGTGGACCAGCAGCTTGGCAAGGGTCGACTTCCCGCTGCCGGATTCTCCCACCAAAGCAGTGAGGCTCCCCTGTGGGACAGAGAAGGAGATGCCGTGGAGGACTTCGTCCTTTTCATAAGAAAACCGCACATTCTCAAAGCGGATCTGCAAATCGTTTCCGTTGAAATCCGTTTTTCCTTCTTTCAGGGGCGGAATATTGAACAGAGATTCCATTTGGTCAATCTTGTAGCTCAGCTGGGGCAGCACCGACATAAAGTTCATGGCTCGGATCAGAGGCGGTCCCACGGAAAAAGACATGCACAATACCAGCGCGTAATCCGGCAAGGTGGAGGCGCCGGTGAGTACCAGATAGCCGCCGGCTGGCAGCAGCACCAGCGCCACGCAGGGCAAAATGCTGGTGTAGAGGGCCATCCACAGCCAGCAGGCCCGGAACCAATCCAGCGTAAAATCACGGTAGTTTTTTACATCGGTCTCAAAGCGGTGATATGACTCTCCGTCCCGGTTGAAGACTTTCACGACTTCCATGCCGTTGATGTACTCCACGATGGTGTTGTTCATTTTCTGCCCGGCGGCGTAGTAGTCTCCCATCTTGCTCATGCCGGAGCGGTACATCATGCCCATGGCCAGCACGCCCAGCGGAAGGGAGCAGAGGGAAAGCAGACCCAGCTTCCAGTCCGTGAGGAACATGGCCGCAAATACCACCACCGGCACCGCCAGATTGGACAGCCCTTCCGGCAGGGCGTGGGCCAGCAGAAGTTCCATGCTCTCAATGTCGTCAATGAACATCTTCTTCCAGACTCCAACGCCCTTCTCCTGGATCGCGCCCAGGGGCTGCTTTTCCAGCTTGCTCTGGAGATGGAGCCGGAGGTTTTCCAAAGTATGATAGGCGGAGCGATGAGACAGAGCCAGCCCCTCCACATAAAGAAGGCTGTAGAGGACCATGCACAGAGCCATGGCCCCGGCGTTGAACAGGGTTTCCTCCAACGTGAGACTGCCCCCAGTCAGCAGGGGTCTCAGCAGGCGGTAGAGGAAGAAATAGGGCAGCACGCTCATGGCCACGCCGGCCACCAGTACCAGAATGGAGGCATAAGTCGTCTTCCGGTGGCGTCCGGTGTAGCGCAGGACTTTTTGAAACACAGTATCACTCCTTTTTTTGGTTAGTTATTGCTAACTTATTAGCGAGAAAAAGGCCTCCGCAGAGGCGTTTTTCACCCCTTGGGGAATCCCAGGGCAGCGTACCAGTCAAAGAGACGGCAGACCAAAGTGCAGTGGCGCTGGATCTCCGGCCAGGTGAAGTCGTGGATAAAGGGCTCGTAAATGGTGGTCCAGAAGGCGGACAGGACCACATGAAGCTCCTCCCGCGTCATATCCACCGTACACAAGCCCCGGCGTCTGGCCTCGGCGTAGTAGGTCCAGGTGCCTTCCGTCATTTTCTCCACCCAGTCGTGTTGGAAGTTGGCGTAGGCGGTGCCCTCCGCTCCGGTGAGCAGCAGCACAAAGCCATCCCGCCGCTCATTGAGAAAGCGGAACCACCACAGCATATATTCCTCATCCATATACCACGCCCGGATCAGATCTTCGTCGGAGAGAGCGGATGCCGGCACCGCCGTCCGCTCCTCATAAACAGCATCCAAATCCGCCACCGTATCCGCCACCACAGCGCGAAACAGCTCCTCTTTTCCGGCGTAACGCTTATAAAGGGCGCCGGTTGTCACCCCAGCCCGCTGGCAGATGGATTTCAGGGAAGCCTTCTCAAAGCCCAGCGTCCGGAACTCCTCTTTGGCGCTGTCCATGATCCGAGGGTCAATGGAAGTATCCGGTTTTGCCATAACATCCCTCCCAATGATTGATAATTTAATTATCGATAATCTAATTATCAATATAACATCCCTTTCTATCCCTGTCAAGGGGAAATCCTCTCTTGACAAACTCGCTTTTTGGTTGTATATTCAAAACATCGTTATGAAACAGTGTTTTGAATTGAGAGGTGATACCATGGCAAAGCAGATCGAAGGGGTCTATGAAAATGTACTCCGCTGCGCCCGTCGGGAATTTTTGGAAAAAGGCTTTGCTCTGGCCTCCCTGCGGGACATCGCCAAGGCGGCGGGAACCAGCACCGGCTCCATCTATACCCGCTTTACCGACAAGGCTGGATTGTTCCGCGCCCTGGTGGAGCCTGCTGCCGGAGAGCTGAAGCGCCGTTTTTTGGAGATTCAGGAGTCTTTTCACCGGTTTGACGGCCAAACCCAGCAGGAGGAGATGGGGCGTTACACTGCCCATGCCCAGGAGGGACTGTTTGATTACATCTATGAGCACCTGCCGGAGTTTGAACTGCTGCTCCGCCGGGCCGCCGGGACGGAATATGCCCACTATATTGACGAGTTGGTGGAGATCGAAGTCAGTTACACCTACAAATACATGGAGGTCATCGGCTGTGAGAGCGTCCGCTCCGGTCAGGTCACCGAGGACTTGATCCATATCGTTACCACCGCCTACTTCAACGGAATGTTTGAGCCGGTGCGGCACCGCATGGATAAGGCCCGGGCGCTCCACTATATCCGCCAGCTCAACCGCTATCACATGGCAGGATTTGAGACGATCTTTCATCCCGAAAACTTCCGGTAGTGCAAAAGGCCGCTTTCCCGGCGGCCTTTTCATAGAACCAAAGGTTAGCAATAACTAACTAAAGGAGGCTTATTTATGCAGAAAACGCAAAGCCCGTTGCTGCGGTTGTGGCAGCTGGGCAGGGAACATCACGGCGGCCTGATTGCCGCCATCTTCTGCGCGGTGGCGGGTGTCCTGCTGGGGCTGCTGCCGTATCTCTCAGCGGGGCACATCCTGGTAGCGCTTCTGACCGGGCAGCAGGACTGGAACTTCTATCTTCTGTGGTGTATGGTGGCCCTGGGGGGCTATCTGGCCAAAACCCTGCTTTACAATCTGGCACTTTCCCTCTCCCACAAGGCCACCTTCCAGATCCTGCGGGACATCCGGAAGATGGTTCTGTCCAAAATGCCCCGCTTACCCTTGGGAGATATTCTGGATACCTCCAGCGGACGGCTCAAACAGATCGTGGTAGATCAGGTGGAGAGTATGGAGACGACGCTGGCTCACCTGCTGCCAGAGATGACCTCCAATCTGCTGGCGCCGGTATGCGTTCTCGTGTATCTGTTTACGCTGGACTGGCGTATGGCATTGCTGAGTCTGGTGTCCATTCCTGTGGGCATGGCTTTTATGATGGCCATTATGGGCAGCTATGGCAAGGACTATCAGGGTGCGGTGGAGACGACCCAGGCTATGAACGAGACCATTGTGGAGTACATCGGCGGCATTGAGGTCATCAAGGCCTTCAATCAGGGAAAGAACTCCTATGAGAAGTTCTCCTCCCGGGTACGGGCCAATGCTGCCTACTACTACAACTGGATGAAGAAATGCCAGTTTGGAATGGCGCTGGCCTATGCCATCGCTCCCACCACGCTTATTACGGTGCTGCCTGTGGGCTGGATCTTCTACACGGACGGCAGTTTGTCCGCAGAGGTATTTCTCACCACCATCATCCTGTCCATGAGTATTGTGGGACCTCTCATTGCCGCCATGGGCTTTGTGGATAATCTTGCCAAGGTAGGTACCATCGTGGGCTCGGTGGACGAGATCCTCCTGAAGCCGGAGCAGGATCACGGAACACAGCCGGCACAGCTGGGAAAACCGGATATCGCCTTGGATCATGTTTCCTTTGGATATGCTCAGGACAAGGAGATCCTCCACAACATCTCCCTCACCATTCCGGCCGGCAGCCTCACCGCTTTGGTTGGACCCTCCGGTTCGGGCAAGTCCACCATTGCCAAGCTCATCGCCGGTTTCTGGGATGTGACCGAGGGCCGCATTACCCTGGGCGGCGTGGAGGAAAGCCGTATCCCGCTGGAACAACTCTACGACCAAGTGGCCTTTGTTTCTCAGGACAATTACCTCTTTGACGATACCATCCGGGAAAATATCCGTATGGGACGGGTAAATGCCACGGATCAAGAAGTGGAACAAGTCGCCAAAGCCGCCGGATGCGACGGTTTCATCTGCCAGTTGGATCATGGCTATGACACCCGGGTGGGCGGCGGAGGCGCCCATCTCTCCGGAGGAGAGCGGCAGCGTATCGCTATCGCCCGGGCCATGCTGAAAAACGCCCCTGTGGTGATTCTGGACGAGGCCACCGCCTACATTGATCCGGAGAATGAAGCGGTGGTCCAGCGGGCAGTGGCAAAACTGGTGGAGGGTAAGACGGTCATCGTCATTGCCCACCGCCTGTCCACCATCACCGGCGCAGATCAGATCGTGGTGGTGAAGGATGGAAGCATCGAGGCACAGGGCAGACATGAAGAACTGTTGCGCCATTGCCCGTTGTACGCCGATCTGTGGCAGGCTCACATGGGTGTAAAGGAGGGAGAAACGGTATGATCGAGACATTCAGAGGTATCTGGCGGTTTGCCGGTGAGGAACAGCGCAACATCCGGCGCTCGGTGATCGCCTGCTTTTTCAATGCGGTATTCCATATGTTTGAGATTGCCGCCATCTACTACACCATCCTGGCTCTGCTGGATGGAAAAACCGGCCCTGCCACGGCGTGGCAGGCGCTGGGTCTGTTGGCAGTCAGTATTCTGGGCAGCGCCGTGACCAAGTATTTCTCCCAACTCCAGCAGACCCACGCCGGGTACTTCATGGCGGCCAATAAGCGCGTGGCCATCGGGCAGCGGATGAAATCCGTCCCCATGGGCTACTTCAACGACAACAGCCTGGGAGAGCTCACCGGGGTCTGCACCACTGTACTGGACAATGTGGAGACTGTGGCTCCCATGGTGTTGGTGACCATGTTGGGAGGATTGCTCAACGCTCTGGTCTTTACGGTGATGATCCTGATTTTTGACTGGAGGATCGGTCTCATTGTGGTGGCGGCCACCGTGGTTTATCTGTTCATCACCTCTGCCATGGAGAAAAAATCCGCCGCCCTCGCCCCGCACCGTCAGAAATCCGAGGCCAAGCTGGTGGAGGCGGTACTGGAGTATGTACAGGGCATGAGCGTGGTGAAGTCCTTCAACCTCACCGGACGGGGTGACCGCACCTTGCAGGAAGCACTGGAATACAACTGCCGCAGCAACCTGAACATCGAAAAGATGTTCACCCCTTATATTATGGCGCAGGGGATCGCGCTCCAGCTGGGAAGCGTGGCCATGATGCTTGCGGCGGTATGGTTCTATCTCTCCGGAACGATGATTCTGACCAATGCTCTGATGGTGGTCATCATGTCCTTCCTGGTCTTTGCCCAGATCTCCTCGGCGGGCAGCGGCATGTCCCTGCTGCGTATCGTCAGCAGCTGCATGGCCCATGCCGATGAGACGGACGCCATGCCCCAGCTGGCAGAGACCGGTCGGGCCGGCACGCCCAGGGAGCACGGCATCACCTTCGACCATGTTTCGTTCTCTTATGACCAGCGGCCTATCCTGCGGGATGTATCCTTCGCCATCCCGGACAGAACCACCACCGCCATCGTGGGCCCCAGCGGCTCCGGGAAAACCACGCTGTGCAATCTCATCGCCCGGTTCTGGGATGTGGAGAGCGGCGCCGTCCTGGTGGGCGGTCAGAATGTGAAAGACTATACTCTGGAGAGCCTGATGGATCAGATCTCCATGGTATTCCAGAAGGTCTATCTCTTTGCCGACACGGTGGAAAACAACATCAAGTTTGGATGCCCGGGCGCCACCCACGAGGAGGTGGTGGCCGCGGCAAAGAAAGCCTGCTGCCACGACTTTATTCTCACCCTGCCCAAGGGCTATGACACCGTCATCGGCGAGGGTGGTTCCAGTCTTTCCGGCGGCGAGAAGCAGCGCATCTCCATCGCACGGGCTATCCTGAAGGATGCTCCCATCGTGATTCTGGATGAAGCCACCGCCAATGTAGACCCGGAGAATGAGGACCGACTGCAAAAGGCCATCGAAGCCCTGACCCGGGACAAGACCATTCTGATGATCGCGCACCGGCTGAAGACAGTCCGTAACGCCGACCAGATCCTGGTGCTGGACGGCGGACAGATCGTTCAGCGAGGCACACACAGCCAGCTCATGGCCCAGGAGGGCCTGTATCGAGCGTTCGTATCTGGCCGTAAAGAGTCCGGCCAGTGGAAACTCTGAGCGAGGAAACGCCCAAACCATTATGAAAAGAGAAGTGCCGTCACCGGGTATATTCCGGCGGCGGCACTCTTGTTGAGTGTAAAGCAACCACCAGCTACGCTGGTGCGAATTACTTGCTTTAGCATTTAGTTTGCGAGCGAAGCGAGATGACAAACTAATTGCCTACCATATAGAGAGAAAATATGGTTTTGGGATTTTGCTCGTTTACGAGCCGTAGGGCAAGAAATGCAGATGGCAGAATTTTTCGTGGCCCCTTAAGGGGCTTTGCTAGTATAATGCCCTTATAGGGCTTACTCAAACCACCGGCTAAGCCGGTGGTTTTGATTGTGCGCGGGAGATTGCGCTTGAAGGGGCAATTGCTGCTGCAAATGGAAAATGACTTGACTGGTTAGCGAATGCTAACTATAATCAAGCGTAGAGTACCGTGTCTTTTGAGGAGGGCCTATGGAGAAGTACAAAATCGAGAAGGACTCCGTGCAGGAGACGCTCATCATCCCGCTGTATGGCCGGCGGCTCTGCTCGTGGCGGTTCCCCGGACTGTATCAGGATACCACGGCGGCCATGCTGATGGAGAAGGTGGACTACGACTTCTCCCCTTTGGAGCGGCAGGCAAACGGTCTGATGCAGACCTTCGGCGCGCTGGAGGTCGCCATGCGCCAGAATGACCTCGCCTGGGAGGTGCGGGACTATCTGAATGCCCATCCCAGAGCCGCTGTCATCAATCTGGGCTGCGGTCTGGACAACACCGGGCGGGCCTGCGACAACGGCCGGTGCAGCATCTGGAACATCGATCTGCCGGATGTGATCGAGCTGCGGGATCGCCTGCTTCCCGCCGGGGAGCGGGAGAAAAACCTGGCCTTTGATCTGAAAGACCCGCGCTGGATGGATGCCGTCCGCACTGATCCTGAGGATGGAGCGGTGCTGTTTGCCGCCGGGGTCTTCTACTACTTCACGACGGAAGATGTCAAATCTCTGGCCACAGGCATCGCAAAACGCTTCCCAAGAGGGCGGCTTGTCTTTGACGCGGCCGGGAAAACGGCTGTCCGGCTGATGCTGAAAACCTGGGTGAAGCAGGCGGGCATCCGGGATGTGGGCGCCTATTTTTCCGTCAAGGACGCCAGGCGGGAGCTGGAGCCATGGTCGCCGCTTTTTTCTGTTTCCAGCCGGGGCTATATGCTGGGCTATCAATCACTTCATGATCCGGCGGTTCGGCCCGTCCACCGGCTGCTGGCGAAGCTGGCCGACGGACCGATGCATCTGCAGATCGTCCGGATCGACTTTGCAGAATGATGATACCTAACCGACTTTTTCCACCCGGAATACGAGCAAATGATCGTGATAGGGGATGTGTATGAACTGGACGCGCACCGTTTTGGACGGGTTTGCTATGGCGGCCTACTTTAACCTGTTTGCCGGACTGGTGGCGCTGTATAAACCCCGGCTGATGTTCCCCTGTTATCCGCCCGCCATCATCAAGGCGGCGAAAGATCCGCCCACCAGTGCGGAAAACCGCTTTTGCTGGCTTTGGATCTGTTTTGGGGAGCTGCTGCCCCTTTTGCTTTATGGCGCGGTCAGTACCATGGAGGGCGGGACACCAGGGTTCTGGCCTCTGGCCCTGACCGGGTATATCCAGTGGATGATGGTCAATTTCTGCGACCTGTTCTTTCTGGATTTCTGGCTGATTCAGAGGAAGGCGAAAAGCCGGTTTATCATCCCGGGAACCGAAGGGCACCCCGGCTACGGGTTCAACGCGTGGATGAAGGACTACGCTCTGCCGGAGCACCTGCTCCAGTGGCCGTTTTTGATGTGCCCCATCCTGGCGGCGGCTCAGGCAGGGCTGGGGCTGCTCATCGAAATATTTTGGTGAACGGTAAGAAAACAAGATGTGCCGCATGAGTGTCCCTTTTCAAATCGTCAGTCCGGCAGTCAAGATGATGGGGATGCAAAAATTGTTTTTCATACCCCCAGAGGGCCCGATGGAGGAAGCAAAAAGATGAAGAGTGTGGCTTTCAGCGGCATTAGATGAAATGACTCCGAAGATATCAGTAAACAAGCGCTCCAATGTGGGACCCACACTGTTTGGTACCAGCTCTGCCCTCATGATGACGCTGGATGTGGCGCTGGGTGCTTGAGTGAGTGAAGGTGAAAAAATGGGACAAGAAGAGCGGATTCAAAACGCCTACCGGGGATTGGGAGGCAAACGGACATTTTATGATGGCATGATCACCTGTTCCGCCCTGTCAGGCCGGGCGGTGTGCCGCCTGATATGGGGAATGGATCGGGCGGAAACCCAGGACTACCTTTCCGCCGCCCTTTCCGGAATACCGGAGGGGTTTTCCGGAAGACTGCTGGAAGTCCCCGTGGGTACCGGCATACTGACCATGCCCCTCTATCGGGAAATGCCGGAGGCGGAGATCACCTGCCTGGATTACTCGCCGGAGATGCTGGAGCGGGCAAAATCCCGGGGCGAGGGACTTTCCTATGTGTGCTTTCAGCAGGGGGATGTTGGGGCGCTGCCTTTTGGGGATGGCAGTTTCGACATCGTGCTCTCGCTCAACGGGTTTCATGCGTTTCCGGATAAGGAGGCCGCCTGGCGTGAGATCTTTCGTGTACTGCGGCCAGGCGGGATCTTCTGCGGCTGCTTCTATGTGAGGGGGCAAAACCGCCGCACCGACTGGATAATCCGCAGGCTGTATGTGCCAAAGGGCTATTTCACCCCGCCCTTTGAGACGGCGGAGAGCCTGTGGCATCGTCTGGAGGAAACATTCGGGCCGGCAAAGGTTCGCACCGTTCAGGGCATAGCCTCTTTTGTCTGCCGGAAGGCGAAGGAGAAACACCCGTAAACGAATTGTACACAAATATTGAACAACAGGAGGAAAATCAAATGCAGCAAAAGCGTAATCAACAAGCAGAAATTCGTCTCGGTAGCCATGGCGAAGACTACGGAAGCTGGATGTCCAATCCCGTGTTCTATATTATTGGCGGTATCACGGCTCTGGCCGTAGTTTTGGCCGTACTCTCCTTTTTGGTGTTCCACATCACGGTTCTCGGTGTTCTGTTCTCTGTTGTTGCGGCGGCGCTGGTGGCCCTGCTGGTCTGGATCACATGGATCAGGCGTCAGTATGCCTTTGGCGGTGGCGGGATCATGGAACAGGTTCACCGGGTCGTTCTCTCTCACCTGGACTATGACGGCCAGGGCAGTCTCTTGGAGGTCGGATGCGGTTCCGGGGCCCTGTCGATCCGTGCGGCCCTAACCTGGCCGGAGACAAAGGTCACTGGCATGGACTACTGGGGAGCTGTTTACAATTACAGCAAGGCCCTCTGTGAGAAAAACGCCGCAAGTGAAGGTGTGGCCTCCCGGTGTGTATTCCAGCATGGCGACGCCAATCATCTGGATTTCCCCGATGAGAGTTTTGATGCGGTCATCAGCAACTATGTCTACCACAATGTCATGGGAGCCGATATGCACAAGCTGCTGCTGGAGAGCCTGCGGGTGCTGAAAAAAGGAGGCGTCTTTGCTCTGAACGATGATATGAAGCCCAAGCTGTACGGCGATATGGATGCCTTTGCGCAAAAGCTGCGGGAGATGGGCTATCAGGATGTCCGGCTCATTGATACCGCAGAAGAAGCCTTCGGCTCCCACCGCCGGGCTGCCATGATGATGCTGGGATCTTCCCAGCTGCTTGTCGGCAGAAAGTAATTCGTCAAAACGGGAGGGCTGACCATGTCCAAGTTGGGCGTTGTGGAGGACACATTGTTTGTCCCCATGCTGGGCAGGCTCTATGCCAGCGAGCACTGCCCGCAGATCTTATACGATGGGAAGGCGCTGGAGCTGAAGGAGAAGCTGCCGCCCGAGCTGCTGTCGCAGGGCCGCCTGAGTCAGTATACCCTGCTGGCTTCCACCGCTCGGTCTGCCAATCTGGACCGGATCATCCGGGCCTTTCTGGAGCGCAGGCCGGACGGTGTGATCGTCCAGCTCGGCTGTGGCCTGGAGACGGCCTATTACCGCTGCGACAATGGAAGGTCGCACTGGTATACCGTGGATCTGCCCCATGTGGTGGAGTACCGGCGAGAGCTGCTGCTGGAGCCGGAGCGGGAGACCTATCTCGCCGGAGACGCCTTTGCCGAGGACTGGATCAAGCAGATCCGCGCTGATGTGCCGGATGCTCCTATTCTGGTCACCGCTGGCGGCCTGTTCCACTATTTTGAGGAAAGCAAGGTTGTGGGACTCCTGCGGATGCTCACGGGGTTTGGAGAGATTGAAATCGTCTTTGATACCGTGAGCAAAAGCGGTATGGCCATGATGCGGAAAAAGTACATGAAGCAAGTGGGCCACGGAGATGCGCAGATGTTTTTCTATGTGGATTCCGCATCGGTGCTGGCCGGAAAAATTGGCAGTGGGGTCAGGGTGCTGGCTGAGGAGCCTTATTACCGCCATATCACCCGAACCGGATTGAAGCTGTCCACCAAGGTCAGCATGGCAGTTTCGGACCGATTCTGTATGGTGAAGATGGTACATCTCTGTCACAGCGCTAAATTCCATGACCAAACAGGATAAAGTCGTCCAATCGGAGCGGAAAGAACTGCGATGTGCCGCTATACTCAGTAAGGAGGGGCGCGCTGAGCGCCTTTTCTCAGAAATAATGGTTAGCATAATCTAACCACATGAATGGAGAGCGGTACATCATGAATACGCAGAAAAAAGGGATGACGGGAAAGGACATCATTACGGTGGGAATTTTCTCCGCCATCTACTTTGTCATCAACTTTGCTTTTATGCTTCTCAGCGGTCTGCATCCCCTGCTTTGGATCTTGATGCCTGGCCTGATCGCCGTATTTGCGGGTATCCCATTCCTGATGATGTGTACTAAGGTGCCAAAGACCGGCGCAGTGGTCCTGATGGGCTTTATTACGGCCTTGATCTACTTTGTTACTGGCCAATTTACGGTGGTGATTCTCATTGCTTTTGCGGTGAGCTGCATCCTGGCGGAGCTTTGCCGGATCTGTAGCCATTACCGGTCTTTCCGTGGTAATGCTCTGGCCTACGTGTTTTTCTCGCTGGGGATGATCGGCTCCCCGCTGCCTGTCTGGATCATGCGGGACAGTTTTCTGGCGCAGATCAGCCAGCAGGGAATGCCGGAAGCCTATGTCTCCACCTTGGCGGCATTGACTTCCCCGGGTATGATCGTGGTTCTGGTGGGGGCGCCTATCGTGGGAGCTATTCTGGGTATCCTGCTGGCCAAAGGAATGTTCCGCAAGCACTTTGAGAAGGCGGGGATTCTGTAACATGGAGGAGGCACGGCGCTGTTTGGTGTTCGACCCCAGGGTGGGTCTTGCTCTGCTGGTTTTCGCCAATCTGGCAGCCTTTAGTGAGCAACCTTTTTGGATGGAAATGATATGGATCGGTTTTCTCCTGCTCCTGATGCTGCTCCATCGCTGCTTTGCCATGGTGGGGAAAAGCCTCTTGATCTTCGGAGGAATCCTGTGCCTGCAATACTGGATTCTGCCGGCTGCGCCGGGATGGGTTGCTACCAGCTTCTCTATTTTTGCCAACTATGCCCGCCGAATGATGCCTTGCCTGATGCTCGGCTTTCTGATGCTTCGCCGGACGCCTATGCCTTATCTGGTGGCTGGAATGCGGAAGATCCATTTCCCTCAGCGGCTGATCGTAGCCGTCTCGGTGACGCTGCGGTACTTCCCAGCCATTCGGGAAGAGACAGGCTATATCCGGGATGCGATGCGATTGCGGGGCATCCGGGGATTGGCAAAGCTGGAGGGAATCATGGTTCCCCTGATGGTCTCCGCTACCGGCACTGCGGAGGAGCTGTCCGCAGCGGCAGTAACCCGGGGAATCGAGGACCCGGCGCCTAAGACCAGTCTGGTGGAGCTGCGGGCCTCGCCGGTGGACAGCGCCGCATTTGTCGTGGGCGTGGGGTTGACTGCTGCCCTTCTGGCGGCCAAATTGGGGGTGTTTCCATGGTAGAGCTGCAAGATGTGTCCTTTTCCTATACAAAAGAAGTGGGCACCCTCACCCATGTGGATCTGACCATCCGACCGGGCGAGTGTGTCTTGCTCTGCGGCGCTTCCGGCTGCGGAAAGACCACCATCACCAAGTTGGTCAACGGCCTGATCCCGGCATTTACGGAGGACTGCACGCTGACCGGACAGGTCCTGCTCCACGGCGCGCCGGTGCGGGAACAACCTCTTTACCAGCTGGCCCGGCAGGTGGGGTCTGTTTTCCAGAACCCCAAAAGTCAGTTTTTCAACATGGATTCCGACAGCGAGCTGGCTTTTGGCCTGGAAAATCAGGGTATGACCCGGGGTGAGATCCTCCGTCGGCTGGATGATACCACCGACCGCCTGCATCTGAAGCGGTTGAGGGGGCGGAACATCTTCGCCATGTCGGGCGGAGAAAAGCAGCTGCTGGCCTTTGCCTCGGTCTATGCCATGGGGCCGAAGCTCTACATTCTGGATGAGCCTACGGCCAATTTGGATCGGGAAACCATCGAAAGACTCCATGATCAAATCGCATACCTGAAAAGTCGGGGACACACCATTCTCATTGCGGAGCATCGGTTGTACTTTCTGGCGGATCTCATAGATCGGGCTGTCTATCTGCGGGACGGGATCGTGGAGCGGATCTGGAGCGGAGCAGAATTCCGGCGGCTGGCTGAGACAGAACGGATCGCTCTGGGCCTTCGCACACTCACGCCTACTCAGGTGACTCTGCCGCCCTCCCGCGCCGCGGGGGAACAGGATGGACTGTCTGTGGAGGGACTGTGCTGCCGGTACAAGCGGGAGCCGCCGGTATTTCAAAACCTTTCCTTCTCCGCCCGCCCGGGAGAGGTGCTGGCCGTCACGGGTGACAATGGCGTGGGAAAAAGCACCCTTTCCCGCTGCTTGTGCGGCCTGATGCGGGAGAGTGCCGGAACGATCCGCCTCAACGGCCGCATCCTTGGTGCGAAGCAGCGGCAGCGGATTGCCTACTGCGTCATGCAGGATGTGAACCATCAGCTCTTTTCCGACAGCGTATGGGGAGAGTGTCAGTTGGCTATGGAAGGACTCTCTGACCAGCGCATCCAGGAGGTGTTGGAGCGGCTCCATTTGCTTGCGTTCCGGGAAAAGCACCCTATGTCTCTCTCCGGCGGCCAGAAACAGCGTTTGGCGGTGGCTACCGCCATGCTGTCCCAAAAGCCGCTGCTGGTATTCGACGAGCCCACCAGTGGTCTGGACTATGCAAGAATGCAGGAAGTGGCCCGCTGCGCACGGGAACTGGCGGACGAGGGCCGGGTGGTTCTGGTGGTGACACATGACCGCGAATTTCTCCAGTGCGCCTGTGATCGAGTCCTGGAACTTTGAGAAAGGAGCTGAGCCGCAGTGGCATTTTTACAGGACAGCCAACCGGATCTGTGCCTCTTGGCCAAGAGTGGTGGGTGCAGCGTTTATCAGCTGCGAAATGAGAGCGGCGAGGGAACCATGACCGTCTATGAGGTGTTCCCCGGCGCTACCATCCTGTATAACGATTTCCACATGGCCTATTGCGACTCCTCTTTTGAAACCCGACAGGATCTCCTCTGCATCGACTATTGCCGGGAGGGCCGGATGGAATACGCTGTGGGTAACGATGCGTTCTCCTATGTGGAGGCAGGTGACCTGAAAGTGGATCGCCGTCTGAAGCACAAAGGATATTTTTCCCTCCCGTTGTCCCACTATCATGGCATCTCCATGTGCTTTGACCTGTCCATGGCACCCGTGGAACTGGCTCGTCTGGCGGGAGACTATCCTTTGAATCTGGCCGCCATTCAGCGGAAATTCTGCCCGGATGCCCGGCCGCAGGTCATTCACGGAGCACCCTCGGTGGATCACATTTTTCAGGAGCTTTGTGCCGTACCGGAGCGGATCAAAATGCCCTACTTCCGGGTAAAGATTCTGGAGCTGCTGCTGTATCTCGACGCCCTGGAATTGGGAAGCGGAACGGAAAAACCGTATTTTTACCGTTCCCAGGTGGAAACGGTAAAGGCCATCCGCTCCTATCTGGTGGAGCATCTGGAGCAGCATATCACATTGGAGGCTCTGTCCAGACAGTACCAGATACCTTTGACCACCATGAAGGCTTGTTTCAAAAGTGTATATGGCAGTCCGGTGAACACCTATATGCGGGCACTGCGGATGGATCGGGCGGCTCTGCTGCTTCGGAAAGAACCGGAGGCCAGCGTTACAGAGATCGCCGGAGCGGTGGGCTATGACAGCTCCAGCAAATTTGCCGCGGCTTTTCGGGCGGTGAAGGGACAAACTCCGCTGGAATACCGGCGAGGCGGCGGGAATCCCGTTCTCTCTTTTCCTGACGAAACGGAGTGATGCCGGCCGGGCGGAGCGGCAAGCATGGGCAAGAACCGATACAATAGGGCATGGTGAGAGACATCTCACCATGCCAATTTTTTTTGAGAGGAGTGGTTTTGTGAAACAACGCAGCTGGCTGGCCATCCTGCTCTCCTTTGCCGGTCCCTGCCGGGGAAAGCTGGTCTTGTCTGTTATATGCGCAATTATCAGCGTGGTGGGGGGCTTTGTGCCGTATCTGGGGGTCTATGAGATCCTTCGCCTGTTTATCCATCAGTCGGCCTCCGGAACGGAGCTTCTCCGATGGGCTGGAGTGTGTCTGGCGGGATATACGGTCAAGGTGGCTTTTTACGCCTTTTCTACTATGCTGGCTCATGTGTCTGCCTACACCATTTTGGAGGGCCTGCGCCGTCAAGTGGCCCATACTCCAGAGCCTTTGCCACATTCTTTGTCACAGACTCACCGGTGAGATAGAGTTTCCCCAGACAGTATTGGGCAAACTGGTTTCCATGCCCGGCGGCCCTGTCCAGCCAGCGCATGGCCTCCGCTGTGCGCTTCTGGGAAAGGAGCAGTTTTCCGAGAGCGTATTCTGAAAAGTCATTTCCGGCCTCTGCAGATAAGCGAAACCACTGCTCCGCTTTTTCGTGGTCCCGCATGGTGGAGAGATCATCCCGATAAAACTTGCCGATCTGATGCGCCGCCACCGTGTATCCTTCCGCCCAGAGCTGTTCCAGCACTCGGACGGCTTCGGCGTGTTCCTCGTCCAACGCATAGACATCCCGCAGGATCGCTTTGGCGGCACGATAGCGTCGAGCCTGTTCATATACGCTGTTGGATCGCTGCTCCTCATGTGCCGTCTCCGGCTCATCTTGCATCTTCTCATCTTCAAAAGTCAGGAGGCCGAGACGAATATTCTCGGCCTCCCGGATGATATCGTTTTTGATCCGGCGGAACTCTTTTTGCTGAGAGAGCGGGAGATGCTCCCGCGGTGTACGGCTGCCATAGCACTCGTTCAACTCATCCCGGATCTGATTCCAGGTCTCATAGCACTTCGCCACTTCCGGCTGCCGGGCCAGCTCATCTACGATGGCGTCCACCAACGCCTTCAGCGGCTTCTTCAGATAGCCATACTGCTTTTTCCCGGTGGTGGTTTCCAGGGCCTGCACCAGCTGGCGCATCTGCTTCTCGATGACGGGGTTGTCGCAGAGCTGAGGTCTCCTTTTGAAATTACCAACCAAACGATTGACTATGTGGCGGAACTTGCCGAGCTGGTGGGGAAACGATCGGCAGTATCTTTTCGGCCAATCCGACACTGTGACGAAGCAATCGGATTGGAACAATCCATGGAACGATTACTTTAGTTACATACGAAGCCCGGAATGCCTGTCTGCATCAGGCCTTCCGGGCTTCGTTTACATTAGCGGCGTCGATATCCCTCCGGGGTATAGATGCGGGCATCCATATAAATGACATGGTGCCGGTCACGATGCATTTTTGTTTTTCAAAGCGTATCCTTCAGCAGGCAGAGGGATAGGGGACTGCAGCGGCAAAGTGCTTCCTCCTGTGCGGAGCGGCCAGAGGGGATGCCGCCGTCCGGATTGGTTGCCGATGCAACTTTAATCCGGCAACCGCTCTGCCGGATTTTCCGACTGCCTGCAGAGTCAGATCCCGGGATGCAATTCGGGTGGATTGCTCAAACCACTCCGGTAGTTCAGCATCAGGGGAAACCGGACTGAAACCGTAGAATACAGAGTCAGGTCTGCTAAAGTAGGATTTACATAAGAGGACATTGCCTGAAACTCCCGCCCAAGGGATTCCGGCACACTCCCTCATCTGGAATTTTACGCAGCCTTGCCATCACAGAGCCTTACAAATCAGAGAAATGAAATCGGTATGCGCAAACGAAAATCAAATTCTCTAAAACTGGTATAAAAAGGTATGCGCAAAATCCGCTGAATTTTTCGGATTGGGGATAAAACACGGGCAAAAATTCCGCTTTTTGTGCGAGAGCAATCCGAAAAAGCATCACGAAACCATGCGCTTTTGCAGAACAGATTACCCGGGCTGTACCAAATCGGACCGATAGCGTTCCACCAGTGCCTCCTGGTATCCCGCCCGTTTCCGATGCAGGATTGCCTGTGCCACCGGCTGCAGGAAGGGGCACTGAACCTTTTCCAGCTGGCTGAGCCGGGAAGAGGATGAGATGGGCTTTGCGGAAAGGGCAATCTGGTAGTTTTGCAAGGTCATGTGCCAGAGGTGGAACTGGTCGCCATAGGTTTGCCACAACCGGTCGGCAATGGCCAGCCCCTCCGGATCAAAATCCCCTGCATATAGTTCAGCCCCAGCTGATGAACCAGAGCGAACATGCTCTCAATGTTGGTTTCGTCCACGCCGGCAAAGGCTTCATCCAGAGCCATGAGCTGGGGGGCATCCTCGCTGGCCGCAGCATATTGGGCGGACAATGCGGCGAACAGCGGCACATACATGGCCATGGCTTTTTCGCCGCCGCTGAAGCTGTTAAAAGCGGAATCCGTCAGTTCCCGTTTCGTGGGTGCCGGGTTGGCGGAATTGCCCTTCTGATAATAGAGCTGGAACTCGAACCAGTTGCGGAAATCCAGTGCCTGCCGCATCAGTTCGGAATAGGTGGCAGGCGCAGCACTCTGGCGGGACAGCTCCCGGGCCTTGGCGATTTTGGCGCGGAAATGACTGGTGATCTTATCCCGGTCTGCATCGCCCATCACAGCGGGATCTTTGCGCAGAAGATCGATGAGCTCGCGGGTGGCCAGCTCTTCCTGCTGATCGGCGGGTTTTCCCTTCCAGTTCAGGCTGAACCGCAGACCCATGGAAGTATTCAGCTGTTCCATAATTCCGCTCATGCGGCGGGTCCAGTCCTGACTGTTGTTGATGCGATGACTCAGCTTGGTGGTGATGGTCTGGTTCAGGATGGTTTCAAACAGACGCCGGTCCTCCATGGAAAGAAGCTGCTGGTCGTCTTCAATGTGGCGTTCGGTGTACTGAATGAAATCCAGAAGATCCATCCGCTGCCCGTTGGGATACAGGTCAATGCAGGCGCGGGTGCGCAGCAGGTTGTCTTCATTCTCGAACAGGGGGTTCAGGGTAATGCGATAGGAGTTCAACACGCTGGCATCACGAACATTCTTTTCAAGGGAGGTGCGCAGCCGGTCCAGTCCCAGATTCCGGTCGTTCTGCCGGATGGCATTCTTTGCGGTTTCCGCCTGCTTCCAGAGTTCGTTGTCATTGCGTCCCGGCTGACCCGGCCCATGGCAGAGCTCTTCCTCAAAAATCTGGCGCTTGCGTTCCTCATCCAGCATGTCCCGCTGTAGCCGCTCTTTGCGCTGAGACAGATCCGGCAGATCGTGCTGCAGATCGTTCTGGCTCAGTGCAAGTTCCATTTTCGCACCATCCAGGCGCTCGTGCACCTGTGCCAGCTCCTGGCGCAGCGACTCCAGCTTTTCGGCCAGAGCCCGGGTTTCCGGCTGGTTCAGGTACTCCTCCAATGCGTCAATCGAGACCTGTGTTTTGCGCAGATTTGCCTCGTGAAAACGGATTCGGTCAGTGCATTCCAAAAGTTCGTCATTCAGTTCATCCAGCTGCTGTTCCAGATCGTTCAGGCGGCCTTCGGTGAGTTCCAGCTTCCGTTTGTCGGCGGAAATATCCTGAAACAGGCTTCGGTACTCGTCACAGCAGCCTGCCATGGCTTCATAGGTATCGGCATTTCGTTCATACGGCAGGTCCTTGGTCAGCGGAAGCAGCTGGGCCCGGAGCGCGTTTGCCTGTTCCTGCTGATGCAAAAAACGCTGCCGTCGATCCTCATGGATGCGTTCCTTTTGTTCCATTTCAGCCCGCTGGGTGGATGCAAGCTGCAGACAGGCCGCCAGATCGGCGGTGGTGGGGCGCTGCTCGTATCCGTTTTGCAAAAGGGACAGGTCCGTTTCTACCCGATGAATCTGATCCAGTGTGGCATGAATCTGCTGTTGCTGTTCCTCGATCTGCAAAGAAAGGGCGGCAATCTGGCGGCGCCGATTTTCCCGGCGGGTGGATGCACCGATGTAACCGGCGGGCTGCAGCGCCACACTGCGGCCCTGAATAGCGCCCTGCCGGTAGCGTCCGTCGGAGGAAAAATAGACTGTGCCCTCGGGCAGAGAAGAGATCCGACTCAGAAGGTCGGCCACATTGGCCCAGGCAGGCGCTTCGGATGCAGGGCGCAGCGCAACAGGAGCGGTGGCCTTTGGGGTGTTTTCCAGATTCAGAAAATGGTCGGGGTGCTCTGCCAGAATCACGGCGACATCCTCTTTGGCGGATTCCGGCAGCACCAGCGCATCCAGAAGGCCGGTTTCCATCAGCTGGGTTTCCAAAAGTGCCTGTTGCTCCGGTGAGAGCTGGTCATCAAAATCCACCAGTTCGTAAAAAGCGGCGTGAGGAATGCCGCGCTCCTTCAGCAGATCACGGGTCTGCTGAACTGCTTTGGAGCGGGGAGGAGGAAGTTCTTCCTGCTGTTCCAGTTCTCTGCGTTTGGCCGCAAGGTCATTGAGCGCCGCCTGCTGTTGAGAAGAGAGCTGCTTGAGTCGATAAAATTCGCCCTGAAGGGGACGGGCGAGGGCTTCACGGGCTGTGCGCAGCAGTTCCTGGATGGCCTGTTCCTGACAAAGACCTTCATATCCGTTCACCAGCCGGAACAGCTCCTGCACCTCATCCCGGTTCAGCCGGAAGGGGAGAGCGGGAGTTTCCAGCTGGGCAAAGGCTGCACACAGGCTGTCGCGTTCCCGCACCACAAGCTGTTCTGCTGCTTCCATCTGACTGCGGGCATGCTGCAGTTCCAGATTGGCCGCATCCAGATCCCGCTCGTAGCCGTCCAGCAGATCCAAAGCGGATTTGTGTTGCTGCAAAAGATTTGCGGCACTGCGCAGCCGCTTTGCATACTGTGCCAGCAAGGGTAACTGAACATTGAAATCAAAGGCCGACAGGGAAGAGGGGTGATGCGTCCAGCGCAGCTCCACGTTCAGCAAATTCAGCTGCTGGAACTGCTGCTCTAAATTGTCCTGATGATCCTGAACCTCCTTCCGGGCCTGGCGCTGCTGGAGTTCCTTGCCGGAAAGAGTGGCCTGCTTTTGGCGTTCCTTCGCTTGTTCCTGCTCGATCTGAGCCTGATGCTGGCGCTTTTCCTCTTGCAGCTGTTCCAGTCGCTGAACACTGCTCTCCAGACGGCTGTCCGCCTGCAGAGTATTCAGTTGTCCGGTGAGTTCGCTCTCCCGCTGGGAAAAGTTTTTGACATCGGTCTGCGCCTGTTGAAGACGGCGTTGTGTCCGTAAGATGAAATCCTCCTTTTCCTGAACTTCCAGCTGCTGTTTTTGGACAAGATGGCGGGCAGTGAGATAGGTTTCTGCTTTTTTGCCCAGCATAAACTGATTGTAGCGGATGTATTCCTTGCGCAGCTGGCGGGCCGCCTGCAAGCTTCGCTGCAGCTCGTCCAGCTGAACCTGAATATTGTCCATCCGCTCCATGGAGTTGACCATCGGGGCAATATCGTCTTCACTGAGGGGCTGCAACGAGGAATTCAGAATTTCCCGCACCAGACGGGGCGAGAAATCCTTGCTCAGTTTTGGTTTTCGGATCTGGATCAGCAGCCGAAGAAGCCGCTCATACTGTTCCAGCTCGGCGCATCCAAACAACATGCGGTTGACCATCTCTTTGTAGTCGCTGCTTCGTTCTGCCCAGTTTTCGTTTGGCCCCAGCCGGTTGTGGACTTCCTGACGGCTCAGTGAGATATGCTGCGAACCTTTGGTCTCAAAAAGGGGAAAATCGCGTTCGCCAGTTCCGATCCGCCGTCCGTCGCTCAGGCAGAACCCCCAGAACTCCACGGGCTTATCCCGCCGGGCGCGCAGTCCCACCACAAGGGTGCGATAGAGCTGGGATTGCGGTTTCACAAATTCCAGATAAAGATACCCGGTGCTTTCCTCTTTCTCGTCGCCCAAAAGATAGTATTTCATATTACGGTCCTTACTGCCGAAGGCATCCAGTCGATACGGACGAAGATCGCCATCCAGCATAAAGGGAATAAAGCTTTGGGTGGTGACGGATTTGCCCGCGCCGTTTTCGCCACGAAGCAAAAGCCGCCCATCGCTGAAGGAAAATTCCTCCCAGTCATACAGCCAAAAATTGACAAACCCCAATTTGTTCATCTGCCAGCGTTCCTGCATACGAATATAAACCCTCCCGTCACTGTTTTTTCAGATAAATTCCCTGCCAGAGACTGAACCCTGGATTGAATGTAATGATGTCCTGATCGACGAATGCAAATCCCCAGTAAGACAATTCCTCCAGCACATCCTGTGCCAGTGCGGAAAGCTCTTTTTCCGCAGCGGTTTTTCCCCACTGAGCCTGATGTTCCCTGCGAAGTGCGTCCAACTCATCAAAGAAAGCCTGATAGGTCAGATGAATCCGGTCGTCCGCAGTTCGGTCAAAAGTGCCGCAGGCGGTTTTTTCACTCAAACGCTCAAAAAGCAACAGAATGATGTCGCTGAGCATCTGATCCCGTGGAAAGCAGTCGCCGCAGGGGACTCCTTCTTCCGGAAGGAAAAATGCCCCGTTATGATAGATCTGCAGCGTTCCGCCGATGGTTTCGTCCAGATTGTGTTCCACCATACCGCGCTGATTTTTGATGTAGGCATATACCGGGTCTGCCGGGTCTGTCCAGTACACAGCGGGCGCCAGCGCCAGCTGGCGATATGCCCGATAGGTACGGAAAGTACCCCGGTCGGAATCCGGCCCGTCCACAGGAGGATTTTCAAAATCCGAAAGCGAAGTATAGCCGGAAATATCCCGGTGAAAATTCACACTGAAATAGCGGCAAAGGCCGGTATTCTCGTACAGCACTTCCTGCTCCTGGTGGGATGCAAAGGCGTTGCTTTCCCCCTCGCAGCTGTGCAGCAGACCAATTCGTTCCGAATATTGCAGTACGCGAACCAGAGAGGCGCGGCACTGATACCGCTCCCAGCTCAGTTCGGGCCAATAAGGCTTTACATAAGCGCTCAGTGCCTGTGTGAGCTCAGACAGCAAAAAGCGCTGACCGTCGTCCTTGTCCTCCAGCATCAGCAAAACACCGCACAAAAGGCAATAGTCGCTGATTTCGGTAAAGTCGGAAATTCCGAATGCTGCATCAGCCTTGCCCGGCTCCTTGACCAGTCGAATCAATGTTTCGGTTCTGACAACTTCCCACCCGAACTGATCGCGCAGGGTGCGCCGCAGATCAGGAAGTTTGCGCCGAATCCGATAAAACAGTTCCCGGTCATCCTCTCTGCGAATCCAGAACTGATTCAAAAGGGTGCGAAATTCATCCATGGAAGTGCACCTCCTCGAAAATAAGACAATATGCGGGCATGGTCAGATTTCCGTCGGTGCAGGGAAGGACGCAGGTCTTTCCTTGTGGACAGGTTATGGTGTAAATCTGACCATATTCCGTTCGGGCACGTTTGCTGGCATTGGCGTTTGCCTTCACGACCCAGGATAAAAGTGTTTGCCGGACCTGAGGAGAGACGGGCTCTTGGACGGATGCGAAATCCAGCCGGCCGTTCCGGATGAGACGCTGCAGCTGATTGTGCAGTTCTTGTTTCTGCTGCAGATAGGCCTGCCGTTGAGCGGCTTTTTCCAGTCCCTTGTCGGAGAAAAAGCTCTTTTCCCGGGGTGGGCGGCCTGGTCGCCGCCGGTTGCGCAGAGGGTAGAGAAAGGGCTGTGCATCCAGACAGGCGTCGGTTTCATAAATGGTTTCCGCGTTGATTCCTGTCAGATGAACTGCCTGCTGAGCACCAAACACCATGCCGGAAAGGCGATGGGCATCTGCCAGTGTGGAACAGGCGGAAAAAAGCTCCAGAAACTTTTTGTACTCGTTTTTTCGGTTGGCGCCGCCGCTGTGAGCCTGCAGAATCAGCTCGGCATTCATCAGGATCCGCTGAATAATATCGTTGGCCAGATCCAGTACATGCTGGCTGTCGCTCTGGCTGTTTTCCGTCGGGACAAACCAGTGGTAAAAGCTGTTCCAGAAGCCGTAGACCTGATCACGCAGCTGTTGGTCATAGTTGTCATCCCGCTGGATCAGACGTCCTTCGCCTTCGCGCTTCTGGGCCGCATATACCTGTTCCAGAATTTCCCCGATCCGTTCATCGGGTAGGCGCAGAAGAAGCCGGCGGATTTTCTCCGCATGGCGTTGCAGTTCCAGAACAAACTCCTGCAGATAGCGAATCACCTTATCCTTATAAGGTAAAAATTCGGAGGTCTGCAGGATATGTTCTGCCTGCGAGGAATAGAAATCCCGCAGATAGTCTTGATATCGATTGGTAAGCTGGCGAAAATCCTGCTGCAGCAGATCCCATGACTGACTGATCGCATCGCTGTTCTGGATGGAAAGCGCAGACATCCGATCCACGGTATCAAGAATTCGCTCAAACAGCTGAGAGGACAGCACAGCGGTGCGCAGGTTCAGGCTTTCCAGCGAAAGGGTCATCCGCTCGATTTCCGTGGCAGCTTGAGACATGGAATAGCTGAACTGTTTGTTTTTGTATTCAGCGATGCTGCCGGGGCGATGAGGGTCCTGGATGGGAACCAGATTCCGCCATTGGCACAAGGCACTGAGATCCTGTTCCAGTTCCTCTGCGGTGTATTGGGTGAAGTGGGAATCGGAGCGAAGCAAAGCCAGCAGCTGCTGCTTGTTCAAGCGGATGTTTGCTTTCTGGGATTCCAGATAGAAGATCCGCATAATAGCGCGATATCTGGATGCGTTCGCTACTGTGAGGTAACTTGCCTCCGGAATATCGCTCAGTGTAATTGCTCGGAATTGCATGGCGTTCACCGTCCGTTTTGCAAAAATCAGGGCCGCTTCTTTTGGGTAATGGGATAAAGGGCTTTACTAATAGTGTAACGGATGATATGTCCGATAAAAAGGGATTTCAAGCAATCGGAAGATTTTTGTCGGAAAGATAAAACAAGTGGCGAATGAATTGTGAAATACTTCCAAAAGCATCCAAGACGCCCAGATCATGGAACGGAAAAACGAGACTGCACTCCATTACATTGCGGGAAAAGTGGTATAGAAAAACAGGCCAAAAGAAGGGGGACAGGCGCATACCGGTTTTGCGGAAAAATCAGTTCGCGGAAAGGCCTGTTTTGGGGAAGGTTTTTCTGTGTTCTGTTTTTGCCCAAACGGCATACCGGTTTTGGAGCCGTTTCGTTCGCAAGCGCATACGGATTAATAGACGGCAACCCGGGGACAAACCCGCTTGTGATAAGGCTTTGGAGAGAAAATTTTATACCGGAAAACAGTGAGAAGCGTATACCACAAACAGGGTGAAGAGAACGTGAGTTCATTAGGGCTATTTAGAGCGGTGCGTCGGGAGGTAAAATTTATACCAAAAATGCCCGGCCGCGAACTGTTTTGGAAGCAGTTGTAGCTGGGCGTTTTCAGGGTGGGTTCTAGCTGGAAATGCTCAATGGAACGGAAGAAATCATTCTGACCGGGTGATTCCTTTAAGAGTTCAGAGAGAGGTTCTATCAAACTCTCAAAAATAGCCTGTTGATTTGGGCGGCTGTGTGCTAGAATAGTATCCATAAAACAAGGCAGGGCAGTTTGTAATTTACTGCCCGCAGAGAAAATCCGAAAAGAACACGGTGGTTCTTTTCAGGGAGGAGAAGCAAGATGAAGAACGAAACAACCGCCGTTACCAGCCCGGCGGAACGGAACAATGCACAAAAGCAAAACGTGCCTTCCATCGAGCAGTGGCTGAAGGAGGCAAAGCAACAGCCCGATGCGGACCAGTGCGGGATGTACCTGTTTCACAACGGGGTGGTACGGGGCACTGCCAAAGCACAGGTGCGCCATGGCGAGAACTCGCCGCGGGTGACGGGAATGCAGTTTTCCTTTGATCAGAAGAAGGTGGATGCAGCGGTGCAGCGCATCAAAAAGATGCCGGGCATTTTCCATGTGCGGGCATGGCTGAACAGCGGAACAATGCAGGTGGGCGACGACCTGATGCTGCTTCTGGTGGGCGGCGATATCCGCCCCCATGTGGTGGATGCCCTGCAGGCCCTTCTGGACGAGCTGAAATCCATCTGCGTGAAGGAACAGGAGCATTACGAATAAGAAGTTCTCTAAAAATCAAAGAAACGCGGCAGCAAGGCCTTTTTCGGAAGGCTTTGCTGCCGCGTTCTTTTACAGGGCTAACATTTGGTTTAAGAATGAAAAGTGATGACCCAGTTATCCCACCAGCTGAAGCAGCCAGTAGGCCAGCGGAATGGTCACGATGGAACAGACTGTCGTAACGAAGATGCCGCCCATGACGTAATCGCCTTCTGTACCGGAGGCCTTTGCCATCATGACCAGAGAGGACATGGCGGGCATGGCTGCCAGCAGGGAAACCGTCAGGTGGATGCTCTCGTCAATGGGAAGCAGGCTGGTCGCCAGATAGAAGAGAACCGAAAACACGACCATCTTTACCAGCACGATCCCATAGAATTCCTTTACCCGCAGATAGCTCCGGATGTCCATGCAGGCGAACACGCCGCCCAGATAGATCATGGCCATGGGGGTGGCGGTGGCGCCGATCTTGCTCAGTGCGGTGTTCAGAAGTTGCGGCAGGGGAATGCCGGTCACCACCAGCAGCACCGAAGCAACAATGGCCACGGTACAGGGGTTGATCATCTTTTTCAGCTGGAACGAGCTCTTTTCGCCGGACCCGGTCAGCTGAACGCCCAGCGTCCAGAGGACCAGCTGGTCCACAATGGTGAACACCGAGATATACAGCATACCCTGTTCCGGAAAGATGCTGGAAACGATGGGGATGCCCATAAAGCCCACATTGCCGAACATGCTCAGCGCCCGATACACCTGTGCCCGGCTGCCCTGCAGATGAAATAGGCGAGCCAAACCCTTGCCCAGGAAGAAGGTGCAGAAATAGAACACCACTGCCAGCCCCAGCACCGGCAGCGAGCGGATCAGAGCCGCCCGGTCCACGCCGCTTACCGTATTGATGAAAATCATTACGGGCAGGCCAAGCTTCAACACAAAGCGGGACAGAGTCTCCAGTGTAGTGGCGTTAAACACCTTCGCCTTGACCAGCAAAACGCCCACAATGATGTAAATGACAAACAGACCGATTTGTTCCAGAATGATTGTAAGAATGTCCATGATTGTTCCTCTGCCTTTGCGATTGGATTATTTCAGACCTTTGTGCGGGCAGCAGTATTCCCACTGCTCCTCACCGGTTTTGCGAACGGTCAGGTCGCACACAACGTTCTGCGAGGGGTCCGGGTGACCTTCCCACAGCTGGTAAAGCTGGGGCAGAAACTTCGGCCACCGGCTGGCCTCGTATTCCGCATGATCTGTGGTGCTGGGAGACTGTAATCTGGCGCCAGGGTCTTTGGCAAGAATCTCCTTCACAAAATGAGGCGGTTCAGACGCTGTGGTGCTTGCCACCGCCGCGGTGATGTGATTGCAGCCGCCCTCGCAGTCCTGCCACATGTGGACGGTCATGTCCACAAATTCCTTTTTGTCATTGAATACGCCCTCCACGAGGACATGGCTCAGCGCATAGGTGAAGGGGAAATACTCCAGACCCAGACGATGGATTTCCACACCCTCGCCGCCGAACACCGGGCAGCCCTTGCCCACGGATTCGGAGATCATGTGTACCGAGTTGCCAAACCCGTATTCCCAAGGGGCTTTTACCCAGCTGAACCGTTTGTGAGAATCGGGCGCCCAAAGATAATAGCCCTGCTCCATGTTGGCCCAGAACCAGTCCAGCATCTTTGCGGTTACGCCGGGAAGAAAATGCTGTGTTTGGGATTGCAGCACCCACTTTTTTTCCTGCGCCATGGCGTTCAGCTCCAGCGGAGGATATTCCGGTTGAGGTCGGCTTAGCCGCTCATAGGGCAAAACGTCGATTTCGGTGTTTTCCTGGGCGGGCATGTAGGTTTGCCCGGCAGTTGCCTGATAGTCTGTCATGTTATTTCCTTGCTCGCTACAAATGATACCCGATGTTGTCCAGCATGCGGTCGGTGAACCGAATCAGCTCCGCCCTTTCCTCTGCCGAAAGGCCTTCGCAAATCGTTTTGGTGATTGCCTCGTCCGCCTGCGCCAGCTCCAGATATAAATTTCTGGAGCGCTCGGTGCAGCTGATCTTTTTGTACCGGCGGTCGGTGGTACTGGTGGTACAGGTCACAAAGCCTTTTTTCTCCAGCCGCTTGATCATCTCGGTCATGGTCGGATGGGTCACCTGCTCGGCCTGCTCCAGATCCCGCTGGTTTACTTCCGGCACGCCGAAAGCTTCCAGACGGCTCAGCTCGCCAAGGACTCGCAGCTGTACAGCGGTGAGCCCCAGCTGATCCGCTTTTTTATTGAGATGCTGCTTGAATGCCCGGTCGATGATGGCAAACCGTCTGCCCAAGGGGATGTATTCCGCCATGATGTGCTCCTCCTGAATAGGTAGTACACTACTTATTTTATTCCTGTTTTGGCGAATGTTAATGGGCGGCTGACAGCAGGAGATGCAGGCTTTTGCGGTCTTTGTTATGGTGTTATAATGAAGAAAAGTATGCAGCCCGGCGCCTGTTCCGTCAAAAGGGGGGAGTCCGAGCGGCTGTGAATAGGAAGGGGATTCTTGAAATGACAGAACGGGAAAAGATGCTGCAAGGCCTGCTCTATGATGCTAATTACGACGAGGAACTGCTGAAAGAGCGGGAGCGCTGCAAGGACCTTTGCTTTGCATACAACCAGCTGCGGCCCTCGCTTGTCGGTGAGCAAGAAAAGATCATTCGCCAGTTGTTCGGAAAAACCGGCAAACGGTTTTACATCACCGCACCCTTTTGGTGCGACTACGGAAATAACATCGAGATTGGGGAGGATTTTTACACCAACCACAACTGCACCATTCTGGACGGAGCCAAGGTGACCTTCGGAGATCATGTGTTCATCGCACCGAACTGCGTCTTTTCCACCGCGGGGCATCCGCTGGATGCAGAGCAGCGCAACCAGGGGTTGGAGTATGCCTATCCCATCACGGTGGGCGACAATGTGTGGATCGGTGCATCTGTGACGGTGCTGCCCGGCGTGACCATCGGAAGCAACACGATAATCGGTGCGGGAAGCGTTGTCAACCGGGACATTCCGGATGGAGTGGTGGCCGTGGGCAATCCCTGCCGGGTACTGCGGAAGATCACCGAAGAGGATAAGAAGAAATACTGGAAAGGGGAAAACAAATGAAATTTGACGTAAACGCCCTTCAATGGACAAGGCAGCCGGAAAGCAGTGTGATTGCTCCGGATCGAATCGAGATCGTCACCAAACCGCATACCGATTTGTGGCAGCGGACCTACTACCATTTCCGAAACGACAACGCCCCGGTGCTGCAGATGTCCACCGAGGAGAAGTTCTTTTCCTTCGTGGTAAAAACCGAATTTTCCGAAAGTCATCATCGCTTTGACCAATGCGGTGTGGTGCTCTATCTGGACAGCGAAAACTGGCTGAAGGGCTCCATCGAATATGAAAATGAGAAGTTCCAACACCTGGGCAGTGTTGTCACCAACCATGGCTATTCGGATTGGGCAACGACCGAGATTCCCGCCAGCGTAAAATCCATGTGGTACCGGCTGAGCCGCCGGGAAGACGATTTCTGCATTGAGTGCTCGGAGGATGGCGTGGTATTCCACCAGATGCGCGTCTGCCACCTGCACGAAGCGAAGGGCGAAATTCGGTTCGGCGTGTACGCCTGCAGCCCGGAGGATTCCTCTTTCCGTGCGGTATTCACGAACATGGAGCTGACCGAATGCAAGTGGCTGGCCCACGATGGACAGGCGCCGGACGAATCCGAAGAATAAACGAAATGTGGCATACCTGCAAAGAAAAGCGCCTGGGTAAGTTGCAGTATGCAAAATAGAAGAGCCGGTAACCACAGGGGAAAATCCCTTGTGTGTTACCGGCTTTTTGACAGGTTTAGGAAATGATTTAAAACTCTTTGCCCTTGTGAATCATCACGGAAACGAAATAGGAGACAAAGAAGAGCAGGATCGCGGCAATGGTTCCGACTGCTTCCACAAGCGGATGCCGCATGTTCATGCCACCGGTCCATTTGGATAAACCTGCGGCAAGCAGCAGCTGCATTCCGATGGCGCCGAATGTGGATAAGAGCAGGATCAGCTCGTTTTTCTCTGTGCCCAGTTTCAGAACGAGCGGGTACATCACCGCAATGGAAAAGAAGGATAAGGTAAGCCCGACCTCGAAGCCGCGGAGCAGGGTGGGCAGACTCATAGAATGTCCGTTGATGAGCGAGAGCAGAATGGTGATGGCGCCCATGAGGATGCCCACCAGCAGCAAGATTACAATAGTGATGTACTTTGCCAAAACCAGATTGCCTCTGCTTACCGGCAAGGTGATCTCATATTTACTCCACTTGGAGATTTCGTCCGCCCGAAGGGAAGCGCCGATGTTCACAACGAACAGAAAAATCTGCACAGCGATGATGAACGGAGTGGCCGCAGGGCTGATAAACAGGGAGGAAACCGCCAGAAAAGCGGATAAAGCAAGCGCCAGGATGATGTTACTCTCCATAGAATAGAGATTGTTTCGAATGAGCCCTCTCATGCGGCCTCTCCTTTCACGTAAAGAAGCATGATTTCATCAATGGAAGCGGGAACGACCAGTGCGTTCGGATACTTTTTCTGCACTTTGTCCCGGTCGGCAACCAGTGCCTGCCATTCATAATCCATTTTCCGGTATACAATAAGATCCGATTTGTCCAGCGCATCAAATTGTGCCGCTCCGCATTTGATGATTCCGTACTGTTCGACCAGTTCATCCTTGGGCTTGGAAAATACGACCTTGCCCTCATGCAGGAACACGATGTAATCAGCGATTTTTTCCAGGTCGCTGGTGATGTGGGAGGAAAGCAGAATGGAATGGTCTTCGTCCTGAACAAAATCCAGAAGCAGATCGAGAATATCGTCCCGTACCACCGGGTCAAGACCGCTGGTTGCTTCGTCCAGAATCAGCAACTTGGAATTGTGGGACAGGGCAACGGCAATCGCCAGCTTCATTTTCATTCCCTTGGAGAACTGCTTGACGGACTTATCGGCAGGCACAGAAAACTTCTTCAAAAGCTCCAGAAAGATCTGGTCGTTCCAGGAACGGTAAATGTCCCGCATTACATGGCTGATCTTGCGGGGAGACAGATTTTCCGGGAAATTGTTGCCGTCAAATACCACGCCGATCTGTTCTCGGATTTCGTTATCCAGTTCCTCCTTGCCCAGAACGGAAACGCTGCCCGACTCTTTTTGAACCAGACCCAGCGCGGCGCTGATGGTGGTGCTTTTTCCGGCTCCGTTTTCGCCGATCAGTCCCACAATGGAACCGCTGGGCACAGAAAAGGAAATACTGTCCAGTACAAAATCCGGATAGGTTTTCTTCAAACCCGAAATGGTCAACGCGTCGTTCATTCTCTGTCATCCTCCTGATACATGAGTGTGAGCAAGCCAGTCAGCCGTTCAAGGGAAATGCCGCTTGTGCGGGCAATCTCGATTGCCTCGGCGAATTTTTCCTCGATTTTTTTCTGCTGTTCTTCCAGATAGAAATCCTGATTTTGGGCGGATACATAGCAGCCTTTTCCAGCGGTCGTTTCAATGAAACCATCCTCCTGCAGGCTGGCGTATGCCTTTTGTACGGTAAGGATGCTGATGTGCAGGGACTTGGCCAGAGAACGGACAGAAGGAATGGCGTCTCCCGCCTTCAGCTCACCGCTCATAATGGCCGCCTTGATTTGAGAAGAAATCTGCTCATACAAAGGCCGGCTTGCTTTATTGCTTACAACGATATCCAAATGCTCACCACCGTTTCACCGCAACTGTATTACTATGACAAGTACAGTATAATACGCAATAAAACAGCTGTCAAGCACAACGAGAGAAATCTGTTTTACTTGTTCACTTTATTACTGGAATTTGATACAATAACAAAAACACCCTTGTGCCTGCACGCAATCATCACATCAAGGAGCATACCGCAATGAAGCAATCCATCAGTCCGCAATTTATGCTTGTCAGTTCCATGGTCGTGTTCGGTACCCTGGGATTGTTTGTACGGAACATCCCGGTATCATCGGGGGAGCTGGCTCTGTACCGGGCAATCCTGGCGGCGCTGCTGCTTTTGGTGTATTTCGTGGTAACAAAGCAAGCGATCCCGTTCCGCAAAATACAAAGAGAGCTCCCGCTGTTGCTGCTGTCCGGCGTGGCTATGGGGTTTAACTGGATCTTGCTGTTTGAGGCATATAAGTACACCACTGTATCGGTGGCGACCCTGAGCTATTATTTCGCACCGGTGATCGTAACGGTGGCCTGTCCGATTCTCTTCAAGGAGAAGATGACCGGCAAGCAGTGGATTTGCTTTGCCATGTCTACCCTGGGAATCGTGCTGATTACCGGGGTTGGGGATATGGCGTCCGGGAGCAACCACCTACTGGGAATCGCCTTCGGACTTGGCGCGGCCTGCTTCTATGCGGCGGTGATTCTGCTGAACAAATTCATCCGGAATGTGGAGGGCATCCACCGCACCTTCCTGCAGTTCCTCGCGGCGATTCTGGTGCTGATCCCGTATGTGGGGCTTACCAGCGGCGTGACCCTTTCCAAGCTGGATACCACCGGTTGGGTTTGCCTGCTTGTGGTGGGTCTGGTGCACACGGGTGTCACCTACTGCCTGTACTTCTCCTCGCTCAAGGAATTGCCGGGGCAAAAGGCGGCAATCCTGAGCTACATCGACCCGCTGGTGGCGGTCCTGGTGTCGGTGCTGCTTCTGCGGGAAAGCCTGACTCCCATACAGATGGTCGGCGGTCTGCTGATCCTGGGCTTCACCCTGTGGAATGAAGTAACGCCGAAAGCAAAAGTCAACGGCTGAATCAATTTGTGACAGAAAAGAGCCACCCTTTCGGAAGTTTTCCCGGAAGGGCGGCTCTTTCTAAAAGATGGAAGCGGCTGCTGGTTCAGAGCACGGATTCCCAAATCCCGTGCAGGTTGCAGGCGGCGTATACACCGCGGATGCTTTCGTACTTATCCAAACGGAAGGTGGTGGAGGGGCTGTCCCCGGCGGAGAGGTAGTGGACATGGAAACCCAGATTGGTTTCCAGTACAATCCACAGGATTCGGTGTTCCGGACTCATGGGGTGCGAGATCTGCCCCACCTCGATCAGGATGTCCAGTCCGTTTTGGTGAAGGATGGGAACGTGCTTTTCCACCGCGGCGTCGCGGGTTCCGGGGATCACTTCCGTCATGGGAGAGCCGCAGCACACCAGCGGAACGCCGGAATCGGTCAGTTTAACGGCAAGGTTACCGCAATGTTCGCATTGATAAAATTTCATGAAGAACTCCTTTGTTCAGATGGATGAGTGGTGTTGAACGGTCTGCGCGGAACGCTTTTCCAGAATGACGGTGACCAGATCGCTGATGCCGTCTGCGGCAAGTGCTGCGCCGAATACCATTACGACGAGCTGCATGGTGGTGAAGGGATTGATGATGATCAGCCCGCCCAGAAGGATCGGGACGATGGAGGAAAGCAGCATGGGAACCATGCCGGGGTGCTGTTCCCGAACGCCCATGTAGGCCAGGGGAAGCTTGCCGACGCCGTCCACCAGAAGCAGGGAACCGAGTACGAGCGGCAGAACCGACAGCACGGCCTGCGGCCAGATTAGAGAAAAGACGGCGAATGCGGTGGGAAGAACGGTGAGGAATACGTCGCCCGGGTTGCCGCAGCCCATTTTGCGGGCCTGCAGATAGCGAATCAGATGGATGAGTCCGTATGCACCGGCTCCGGCGGCAAGTGCCCAAATGAAAAGGGTGCTGCTGGCGGCAGGGAACACAAAGAGCAGAACGCCCATCAGGATATACAGTGCAGCCACCCAGACAGAAGCGGTACGAGTCCAGAAAAATTGAAACATAAAGTGCCTCCTAAAAGTGAGAATGGAAGGGAACAGAAGACGTGGGATTGATTCGGCGTCTGCTGTTTTGTTGTTATCATCGTACCATTTGCAGCCCCGGGAATCGGTGTGCCAAACAACGGGATTCGCTATTCAGGCAAATTTACCGGAAATATCGGTTTATATGACAAAAAGGCCCCGGCATCCTGGATGCCGGGGCTCTTTTCGTAAGGATGTAAATTTAAAAACGGCCCGATTAGTCCTGTCGGTTCAGGAACCAGGCAAAGCCGAAGGGATACAGCTCCACGTTCTGCAGGTTGGTGCGGGTCCCGCCGTATACCAGCTCCTCAAAGGTGCCCTGCTCGGGGCTGGAAACGGTGACAAACTGATTGCTGAAGTTGAAGAAGGCGATCAGCTTGTGGCCCTGATACCAGCGGCCCACGCCCAGCACGTGCTCAGATCCGGTCTCAAAGGTCCACACGTCTGCCCGGCTGTCGAAGGCGGGCTCGGCGGCCCGGATCATTTCCAGCTTACGCAGGCCCATGAACTGTTTGCCCTGGCGGGTGGAGCTGTCGTGGCGCAGCTCGGCCAGCACCCACTGGAAATTGCCCCGGTGAATGTAGCGGCTGTCGTCCCAGCGCTCGGGGTCCTGATGGTAGGAGTAGTCATTGAGCTGCCCCACTTCGTCGCCGCTGTACAGCACAGGGATACCGCTCTGGACGAGCATCCATGCGTGCAGCATCAGATCGCAGGCCACCGCGCGTTCCAGCTTGAAGGGGTCCTTCTCATAGTCCGCAGCCTCCACACTGCACAGGGAGGCGGTGGTGCCGCAAAGCCGGGCGTCACCCAGGCGAGGATCGTCGTTGTACAGCTCGCCCCGGCTGTCGCTGCCGGGCCACTTGCCGGTGAACCAGTCGTTCAGGTACTTCTTGTGGGCAACCTCATTGGATCCGAAGCGGCCGCCCAGCCAGGCGTAATCCAGACCCCAGCCGATGTCGTCGTGGCAGCGCAGGTAGTTGAGGAACAAAAACTCCCGGGGCAAAGCACACACAGTGTCCATCTGGTGGCGCAGCAGCGAAACGTCGCCGGTAGCCAGTGTGTGCCAGGTAGTGGCCATGGTGGTCACATTGTAGAGCATGTGGCACTCGGGCTTTTCCGGGGTGCCGAAGTAGGGAACCACCTTGGCGGGCTCCATGACCACTTCGCCCAGCAGCAGAACACCGGGGCAGACGATCTCGCACACAATGCGCATCATGCGAACCAGCGTGTGAACCTGCGGCAGATTACGGCAGCTGGTGCCCAGCTGTTTCCAGATGTAGGGAACAGCATCCAGACGGATCACATCAATGCCCCGGTTGGTGAGGTAGAGCAGGTTTTCCGTCATGTCGTTAAACACCATGGGATTGGCGTAGTTGAGGTCCCACTGGTAGGGGTAGAAGGAAGTCATGACCACCTGATTGCAGTCCGGCAGCCAGGTGAAGCTGCCGGGAGCGGTGGTGGGGAACACCTGAGGAACGGTTTTCTCAAACTGGTTGGGAATGTCCCAATTATCATAGAAGAAATACCGTTCCCGGTAGCCGGGCTCACCAGCCCGGGCCTTTCTGGCCCACTCGTGATCCTCGCTGGTGTGGTTCATCACAAAGTCCAGGCACAGGCTCATGCCCTTGGCGCGGCAGGCGTCCGCCAAAGCTTCCATATCTTCCATGGTGCCCAATTCAGGTTGAACCCGGCGGAAATTTGCCACAGCATAGCCGCCGTCGCTCCGGCCTTTCGGGCTTTCCAACAGGGGCATCAGATGCAGATAGTTGACGCCGCATTCCTCCAGATAGGGCAGCTTTTCCTTTACGCCCTCCAGCGTGCCGGCAAAGGCTCCGGTGTAGAGCATCATGCCCAAAAGCTCCCGCTGGCGGTACCAGTTGGGATCAGCTTCCCGGCGTGCGTCCTGAGCACGCAGATCCTCTTTCCGCTCATCCCAGCAACGGCGGAGCATGTTCAGAAAATAATCAAATGCGGCAGTATCGCCATTGTAAAGTTCGCAATACAGCCATTTCAGTTCATCGTAGTACCGCGCCAGCCGCTGATCAAAGAGAGTGGTTTGCTGGGCCCCCTGCTGCGATTTGGTGCCCTTTTTTGTGCTTCTTCCCATGTGCTGTTCCTTCCTTCCATTCATCCAATGTGACGTGCGGAGATTGCACCGCTTTGAAAGTATATGATGGTAGCTTGTGCGGGAAGGCTGAAAGGATCCGCTGTGATGATTCGTTCCAGTCTTTTCCGAAGCGGCCATAGCCGGGGATCACGATATATGCTGCTGGCGGACAACTCTCCTGAACCGTTGCGAAAAGTATTATTGCAAACAAAAGTGTTTCGAGTTGTATGATAGCATAAGTTAAAACGATTGACAATTCTTTTTGGCAATTTCCTGTGCTCCGGTTTCCACAATTTTTCCTGAGAAAATCGATTTCCCGTGTAAGGGTTTCAAATACCTTGAAGCAAGATTTTGCATGGGGTTCTTTTAACTCGGGAAAGGCTCTGCTGCATGCAAGCTGTTCAGGCAAAGAGGGCAGTCGTAGCAGCTACAAAAAACGACCGGTCTTATGAAAAGACCGGTCGGCTGATATGACTTACGCATCTTCACAAAGGCTTTTGTACATCCAGATATGTGGGCAGCCTTCATCCAAAAATTCATCTCCGGCAGCAAGATAGCCCTGCTTTTCGTAAAAGGGTTTGGCCCGCACCTGCGCAGCCAGGCAGAGTGACTGCCCCTGCAGTGCGCGCACCTGCTGTTCCGCTTCCTGCAGCAATGCCTGCCCAAAGCACTGTCCTCGGAATGCCTTGCGCACTGCAACTCTTCCGAGGACATGGGAAGCTTTTTCCTTGCTCCAGTAAAATCGGCAGGTTCCCACCGGTGTTTCGTTCTTGAACAGAACGATATGCTTTGCAATATCGTCGATTTCATCGAATTCCACCACAAAGCCCTGTTCCTCCACAAACACTTCCTGCCGGATCATCGCGGCCTCCGGGGGAAGAGATTCGTATTGTCGGCATATTGTCATTGCAGTTCCTCCGCCTTAAAACATAGTACCATACTAATGTATCATAAGTAAGGACGGCGCTGCAAGTGCCTTCGAAGAGAGAGGATGAGTATGACCGGCAGAACAACACTTGACAGTTGAGAAAATCAGGAATATAACATATATAGATAATCGATATATAAAGGAGTGCAAGATATGGCGATTGAAAAAAGTCTGCTGACTGGTAGCACCACCACTTTGATTTTGAAACTTCTGGAAGAGCGGGATATGTATGGCTATGAAATGATCGAAACATTGGCCCAACGTTCCGACCATACTTTTGACTTCAAAGCCGGTACGCTTTATCCCATTCTGCACACACTGGAGAAGCAGGCACTGGTGGAATCCTACGAGCAGCGTGCACCGCAGGACCGTATTCGGAAATATTACCACCTGACGGATGCCGGGCGGTTGCGGTTAGCGGAAAAGCAGCAGGAATGGACTAGCTTTGTGGCCGCCATGGAAAAGATCCTGAAGGGAGGTGCTGCACATGCCATCCAATAAACAAATCCCGGATTATTGCAGGCAGGTAGCGGAGCAGATCCGATGGAAGCGGGCATGTCCCGCAGTTGTGCAGGAACTGGAGCAACATCTGCTTGATCAGCAGGAGGCTTACCTGGATCAGGGATATGGTGAGGAGGAAGCAGCCCGGATGGCGGTGGAGCAGATGGGAGATGCCCGGCAGGTGGGGCAGGCGCTGAATCGGGCGCATCGCCCGCAAACGCCTTGGTTTCCCCTGGTCGCAACAGTTGGACTGCTGCTGATGGGCGCACTGCTCCAGACCACACTGGCGCAGCAGCCGATGCCGCTGATCTCCTATGCTGTGGCAGCTGTGCTGTTTTCCGCTGGCTATTTCTGCAATATCTCCTGGCTGGGCAAGCATGCAATGGAAATTTATCTGGGGGTTCTGGCGTTTTCGACGGTTATGCTGATTGGGTCAGAACCTGTGGACGGAGCTGCGGTTTTTCAGCTCTCTCCCATGCAGCTGCAGCTCTGTTATCTGGCGCTTGTTTTTCCGGTGGTTTATGGGCTGTTCCTCTATGGAATGAAGGGCTTGGGAACCCGTGGAATGGTGTATGGCGCTTTGGCTTATTTTCCGTTTGCACTTATCCTTCTGGCTGTCCCAACCATGTCCGGGCTGCTGATCTATACCTTTGCAGCATGGGCGATGCTTGCGGTAACCATAAGAAAGAACTGGTTTTCCGTTCCGGGGCGTAACCGTATTTGGAATATCTTTGTGCCGGTAATATTCCCGGCTTTTGCACTAACAGGGGCTTTCCTTTCCGTGAAAGGTACACGCTTGCAGGTGTTTTTGAGTCCGTGGCAGGACTCCGTGGATACAGGCCGGGTCTACTGCCTTTTGCGGGATGCAGTTGCGCAGGCCGCGCTTAGGGGAGAGGGCCGGGCAGACCTTTCTGTAATTCCGACTCTTTCGGAAAATTATGTGCTTTTGTACGGAATTCAGAGATTCGGGTTGGGTGCATTTGCGGTTCTGATGCTGCTGATACTGGGGATTGGCATGTTCTGTATTGTACGGGGGATGCAGCAGCGAACCATGCTGGGAACCTTGCTGGTACTGGCGGCTGCGCTTACCTTTGTGTTGCAGGCCTTCGCGTATGCCTACGCAAATCTTGGGTATGGGCTTTGGGACGCGCTTTCTTTTCCGTTTCTGTCCCGAGGAAACACGGCTCTGCTGCTGGATTCCCTGCTGTTAGGCTGTATGTTGTCCGTGCTGCGAACGGGTGTGTGGCTTCGGGACACTGAACCGCAGAAGTATGGCATAAAGCTTTTGGGAATTGAGAAAAGATAAAAGAAAATCCGGCTTTCTCCACATAAGTGAGGAAAGCCGGATTTTCTATTTTTCAGGCAAAATACACTCCCGCAGGATGGATTCAAATACCCGGGCAAATTCCGCATCCTGTTCCCGGGTGCGTTTGGCAGGCCCTTTGGGATGCTTGCCCGCCCGAAGCAGCTTTTTGTTCTGCCAGCGCCGGTCAAGCAGCAGGTCGATGTTGTCCGCGGTGTACTCCAGCCCGTTCTGGTTGAGTACACGGGCTCTGCGGGCAAGGCACATACTGGCAAGCCCGTAATCCTGCGTGATGACAATGTCGCCGGGGCGAACCCGGTTTACCAGTGCAAAGTCCACACTGTCGGCTCCCTTGTCAAAAACGAGCGTCTGCGCGCCCTCCCGCTGAATCTGGTGGGCAGTATCACATAAAATCAGTACCGGAATCTGCAGTTGTTGGCAGATGCGCAGGGCGCAGTTTACCACGGGGCAGCCATCGGCATCAATCAAAACAGTGGGCATTGTTATTCCTCCCGGGGAAATTACCGGTGAACCGGCCGCAGGTACGCATACGGAACACCTGATATTCAGTATACCACAGAATACAGCGATTTGAATTGACAAAGGAATTGTGCTATCATGCTAAAGGAGTGATGCGTCATACTGCATCACGCAAATCTGCCGCAAGGTGGCGGCGTTTTTCTGGAATCGAGGAATCAAATTGCATGAAAACAACGGAATCAAAATGGAGTGAGCCGGTTTATCTGACCTGTGAAAAACGCTGGATCTATTTTGCGTTGATCACCGTGGCGGGCTTTTGGGGAGCGTATACCTACCTGCTGCGGGGCAATGTATTCTGCAATGCGCAAACCGGCAACGTGGTGCTCATGGGTCTTGCTCTGGGCGCAGGGGAATGGAAGGCGACACTGTATTATGTGATCCCTATTTCCGCGTATATGATGGGAGCGTTTTTGTCTGAGCTGGTACCGAATCCGGTCAAGCATCGGCTGGCCATCCGATGGGATACGATGCTGATCCTGGTGGAGATTCTGGCGGTGCTGTTTCTGGGCTTTTTGCCGGACTCCGCCCCGGTACAGATCACGCAGGTGATTATCAACTTTGTGGCCTCCATGCAGTACAATACCTTCCGTCAGGCAGAGGGTGTCCCGGTCGCCACCACCTTCGCCACCAATCATATCCGGCAGATCGGCATCGGACTGGCAAGGGAAGTGAAGCACCGGCATACCGGGAATCATTCCCACCGGGAAGAGTTGTTTGTTCATCTGTACATGCTGCTCTTTTTCTTTGCAGGTGCATCATTGGGCAGTCTGTTTGGGCACTGGATGGGCGGTCGATCCATCTGGCTTACGCTGATTCCGTTGGTGGTGGTCTTTGCGGCGCTGCTCAAGGCAGATCTGGGGGAAGAAAAGAACCGCATGGAACAAAAACCGGCCGGGCATTGACCGGATAAAGCAGCTAAGCAACACACCCCCGCAGCACAAAACGCTGCGGGGGTGTGTTGCTTAAAACCGAGGAAACAGCGCCATTATGCGCCGTACTCCCCGTACTCGCATCCGACACTTCCGGCTTTCATGTCGTCAATGAGGTGCCAGCGGCCCTGCCGCTTTTCGTATAGGCGTACAGAGCCAAAGCCGTTTCCACAGTTCCAAAGGCGGGTATGACGCTTGAAGCCATCGGGAGATTCGTAGTGGATGAGCAGCATCTCCTCCTTGTTGCACGCGATTTCTGCTTCCATTTTGGCACGGAAGGTGGTCTGCGTGACCTTCCAAAGGATTTGGGTGTCGGTTTCGGTGCAGTCAAAGAAGGTGCGGCTTCCGGTCCAGAATTTGCTGAAATTGAATTCGTAATCCTTGCCTTCGTAATAGAACTGGCCCAGAAGTTTGCGGTTCAGTGCGAAACCGAATACCTTGGGGCGTCCGCCGCCCACCTCGAACACACTGTTTTGCAAGCGTTTTCCCGTCCGGCGGCTCACCAGATCACTGGACGACAGCCATACCCAGGGCGATGTGAAATCGCCGCCCCAGTTTTTGTCTGCATAACCATAGCAGGTTTCCGGGCGTACCCGGTATTCCTCACCGTTCAGGCGAACCCAGCCCTCAAAGGCAGTTTTCATGCCTTCGGCATGCCAGAACATCTCGAAAGCGTTCAGCGCACGGAAAAAGCGGGAAGCGCCATAGCCCACATGATATGCTACAAGCTTGTGAACCCTCAGATCCCACTCCATTTCGCCCGCATCGCTCATCCACTCCGGATGGGCGGCAACCTGTTCCCGGGTAACCCGAATGCTTCCGGTCAGGCGGGTTTCGGTACAGGTGCAGTCTCCGGCCGTCAGGTGAAGCGGCTCATTCATCGGGATGCTCACCTGGCTCCAGGGGAAAAAGCGATGCAGCTGTCCTTTTTCCTTGCCCCAGAAGCCCGCATTCACCATGCAGTAGGAAGGACGCATGCCGGCCTTTTGCTTTTCGGGATCATTCCAGACCAGCATCGGTTCCGGCTGTGCCAGAGCGGGGTTGCACAGAAAATATTCGATGTAAAAGGTTTTTTCTGCCCGGCCTGAACATGCTCGGCGGTGAAGGAATGCCACCACCAGTCGTAGCCTTTTTTGGCCAGAGGTCCCTTGAGCATGCAGTAATCCCGGGTAATGTCGCTTTTATTCATCGTTTCATTCCTCACATTTGGTATGGGTATGTTGTTCTGGCGGTTCCGCGCAGGGAAACAATGGAAGCGATTCAGAAGGCCTCATTGTCTGCCTGCTCCAGCTCTACAATTTGATCCAGAGAAATATGGGTGCCATCGGTGAAAAACAGGAGGCGGGCAGTCGGGTTAAATGTTCGGATCTGCTTGGCAGCGGTCACATACGCTCCGCCTGCCTTCCGTTCATCCGGCACGAAATAGCGAAGTCGAACCATGGGCTGCCGGTCCAGCTGGCGAAGCAGCTGCTGCATGGTCTGGTCCAGTTCAGCTTTCCGGTCCTCGGTCAGTGTAATCTGCGCTTCAGTCTGACGTGCAGTTTCGTCAATGGCATCGTCATAGCCTACCAGTGCTGCAAAGGGCGAAAACTGAGCCGCCCGATCCTCCATGGGCATCTGGGGCCGGGTGGGAGAAACGTGATGGGGAAGATGAAGAATATCTTCGTAGGAACTGGTCATGCCTTATGTCCTCCGATCTGTGCGTTGCGTTCCCGGGCGGTGGCGCCTTCCTCCAGACTCATGCCCTTCAAAATTGCATTTTTGCCGAATTTCTTTTTGATGGACATCATGGTCTGCTGCATGCGCCGTTCTTTTTCCAGCTCGGCTTTCCGGGTTGCTTCTTCCTTTTCCAGAGATGAGTAATCGGTGAACAGATCCAGTTGTTCCGGGGCGCTGGTCTTACGAATGGCTTCCGCTTCCGGAATCACATGGTTGGCCGAAAGACTCAGCTTGCGGATCAGAAGCTCCTGCGGCGCAATTCGCTCGAAAAGAGCGGTGGCTGCTTCCAGAAGCTGTTTGCCGGAAGAGGTGTGTTCGCCCAGATTTTCACTGCCGTGGCCATGTTTGGGAATCTGGCGGCCGTAATGGTCGGTCACCACCGGGCCCCGGTAGAGTTTTCGGCGGGCAGGATCGGTCAGGTTTTCAATATCAAATGCCGCCGTGAGCACTAGCTGGTCGGTCACGAGCCCCTTGTCCACCAGATCCAGCGCCAGCTGTTCTGCCATCTCACGCAACACCAGCCGGGCCTTTTCGTGGGGATAGGGGCACTGCAATACCTGGCCGGAGCCCAGGCTGTTGCTTTGGGGCTTATAAGCCTTGATGGCCGCGATGGTGCAGGGCTCCCAGCCCCAGGCATGGTCAATCAGAAGCTCGGCGTTCTTGCCGAACAGACTGTAAAGCAGATCTTCGTTTTGAACGGAGCAGCGGGCCACATCACCCATGGTGAACAGGCCGCACCGCTCCAGCTTGCGGGCATAACCCGGGCCCACCCGCCAGAAATCCGTGAGGGGACGGTGATTCCATAGCTTTTTCCGGTAGCTCATCTCGTCCAGCTCGGCAATGCGAACGCCGTTTTCATCCGGCTGGATGTGCTTTGCGCCAATGTCCATTGCCACCTTGCTCAGAAAGAGATTGGGGCCGATTCCGGCTGTGGCGGTGATGCCGGTGGTCTGCAAAACATCCAGAATCATTGTTCGGGCCAGCTCCCGGGCAGACAGACCATAAGTATCCAGATAGCCGGTCACGTCCATAAAGACCTCGTCAATGGAATAAACCACAATATCTTCCGGTGCTATGTATTTCAGGTAAATGTTGTAGATCCGTGTGCTGTATTCCATGTAATAGGCCATACGGGGCGGAGCAACAATGTAGTCCACCGCCAAGGCGGGGGAGGCCTTCAGCTCCGATGCAAAGCAGGAGCTTCCGGTCAGCTGATGGCCCGGGGCAGCCAGACGGCGCCGGGCATTTTCCGTGTTGACGTGCTGGATCACCTCAAACAGGCGGGCTCGGCCGGGAATGCCGTATGCTTTCAACGAGGGCGTCACGGCCAGACAGATCGTCTTTTCCGTGCGGCTTTCATCCGCCACCACCAGATTGGTGTTCATGGGATCCAGCCCGCGCTCCCGGCATTCCACGGAAGCGTAGAAGGATTTCAGATCAATTGCAATATAGGTGCGGGACTGCAAACACGGAACATCTCCTTTCGCCGGGGCTGTAATCTGTAAAAAATTATATCATAAATATCCTCGTGGGGTGCAACAGAAAAACGGAGTGAAGCCATGGCTTCACTCCGTCTGGGTCAGAGAGGGTCAAAAGGTTACTGCAGCTGGGGCTCAGTCCAGTTCCTCGCAGGGGTAGCTTATCCCCATCTGGGTACGGATTTTATCCATCAGTTCCATGATGTGAATGGTTTCATTGTGAGGCATGGAGGGGCATTCCAGCTTGCCCTCCTGAATGCATCGCATGGTTTCCAGCACCTCGTATTCGTAACCGGTAAGCTGAATGGGGCAGTCGATTTTTTGCGTCAACCGGTGGTCGGCGTCAAAGATCGAAATGCTCTGGGGGTTGTTGATGTTCTCCACTACCAGATAGCCCCGATCGCCATAGATGCAGCCGCAGCGGTCGGATGCAACGGTGACGCCGGCAGTCAGGTGAGCGGCCCGGCCATCCTTCCAGGTCAGAACAATCTGGTCGGTCATGTCCACACCCAGCTCGTTTCTGGTGCAGCTGGCATGGGCCTCATCGGCGGGGCCAAACACCATCTCGGCAAAATTCAGGGTATAAACACCCACATCCAGCAGTGCGCCGCCCGCCAGTGCCGGGGTTACAATCCGTGGCCGGTCGCTGACCGGATAACACAGATTTGCGGTAAGCAGACCGGGCGTGCCGATCAACCCTTCGTCCAGCATCTGACGGATCATCTGACGCATGGGCTGGTATCGGGTCCAGATGGCTTCGGTTACCAGTACGCCCTGCTCCTTTGCGTAGCGAAGAGCTTCCGCTGCCTGACGGGCATTCACGGTGAACGCCTTTTCGCACAGAACATGCTTTCCGTGGGCGGCACAAAGTTTGATGTGCTGGTAATGGTGGGAATGGGGCGTTGCGATGTAAACCAGATCCAGCGCCGGGTCGGCCAGCATTTCTTCATAGGAACCGAATGCCTTCTGCACGCCATACCGGGCAGAAAAGCTCTGCGCACGGGGCAATTCCCGGGCGGCAACAGCGTAAAGCGAAATGTCTTTACACCCGGATTTGTTAAGCATTTGAATGGTTTCGGCCATGATGCCGGCGATGGAACCAGCGCCCAGAATACCAAAATTCATAAAATCCCTCCCTACGGGTTACTGATGCGGAATGGTTTCAGTATACCCGAAGGGAGGGAATCTGTCAAAAAATCAGTCAAAGGGAAAAGCGGTTATTCCACGTCCTGCAACGCCTGCACACCCTCTTCGCCGGTGCGAACCTTCACCACCTGATCCACACTGTAAACAAAGATCTTGCCATCGCCCACATGGCCGGTATACAGTACTTTTTTGGCAGTGTCGATTACATCCGCCACCGGGATGTGTGCCACAACAACCTCCACCTTTACCTTGGGCAGAACAGTTACGTCCATCTCAACGCCGCGGTACTTTTCACCCGCGCCTTTCTGAATACCGCAGCCCATAACCTGAGTAACGGTCATGCCGGTTACCCCCAGATCGTTCAGGGCGGTTTTCAGTCGTTCATACCGGGACAGGCGGGCAATGATAACAACCTTGTGGATGCCGGTGTTCAGATCGGCGTTCTTTACCACCGGAACAGCAGCGGCTTTCTGTGCCTCGCTGGCAACGTGATAGTCCGAAGTGCCCAGATCGGTATTCTCGTTTTCCACCATGCCGCCGGCAGTGGCATCCATAATGCTGAAGCCTGCATAAGCGGAAGCAAGGCCATGCTCTTTGGAGTCCAGACCTTCAATTTCTTCCTCCTGGCTGACCCGCAGGCCGATGGTATGGTCAATGATCTTGAAAACAATGAACATGGTGACAGCGGTCCAGATGCCAACCGCCGCAACACCGAGCAACTGAATGCCCAGCAGCCCGAAGCCGCCGCCGTAGAATACGCCGTCCAGAGTGGATTCGGGGGCGGTGCTGGTGGCGAACAGGCCGACCGCAATGGTGCCCCAGGCACCGTTCATGAAGTGGACGGCAACCGCGCCAACAGGATCGTCCACATGCAGAACATAGTCACAGAACCATACGCCAAAAACAACCAGAAGGCCAGCCACCAGACCGATGATGAAAGCGCCGAAAGCGTCGGTCACGTCACAGGAAGCGGTGATGGCCACCAGGCCGGCCAGCGAAGCGTTCAGGCACATGGACACATCCGGCTTGCCGTAACGAACCCAGGTGAAGATCATGCAGGCCACGGTAGCCACCGCGGGAGCGATGGTGGTGGTCATGAAGATGGAGGCCAGCTGGGGGCCGGTGGTGGCGGCAGCTCCATTGAAGCCATACCAGCCGAACCAGAGGATAAAGCAGCCCAGTGCGCCGATGACCAGATTGTGGCCGGGGAAGGCGTGAACTCTGGTGACCTTTCCGTTCTTATCGCGGCTGAATTTGCCAATTCGACCGCCCAGCATGGCAGCACCGATCAGCGCGGTGAGGCCGCCGCAGAAATGAATGGCGCAGGACCCGGCAAAGTCGTGGAAGCCAAGCCGGCTCAGCCAGCCACCGCCCCAGATCCAGTGTGCCTCAATGGGGTAAATTACCGCCGAGATCACTGCGGAATAAACACAGTAGGCCAGAAATTTGGTGCGCTCTGCCATTGCGCCGGAAACGATGGTTGCCGCGGTGGCACAGAATACCAGATTGAACACAAAGTTGGACCAGTCGAAGTTCGCATAGTCGGTGAAGATTCCCAAAGTGGGCAGACCAATGAATCCGCCCAGAGCATCTTCGCCCAGCAGCAGGCCAAAGCCCAGAAAAATGAACACCACCGTGCCGATGCAAAAATCCATCAGATTTTTCATGATGATGTTACCGGCATTTTTGGCACGGGTGAAGCCGGTCTCCACCATGGCGAAGCCGGCCTGCATCCAGAACACCAGCGCCGCACCGATCAGAAACCAGATCCCAAAGACCTGATCGTTCACGCTTTGCGTGATCATACTTGTGAGTTCCTGTGTCATAACTTTCCCTCCTCATACTCAGTGCAGACAAAACAAAAACGGCGGGCCGCGCGGTCAGGCTCAAAACCGCGCAGCACGCCGTTGTGCTGCCTGTATGGATGTGTAGCCCACCTGTCGAAATCTCCGGCAGGGGGAACGGATAAAACGACAAAGGCGCTTTGCGGGAAACGGATTCCCATCAAAGCGCCTTTGCTGCCCTTATTCTAGCCCCGGAAAAGGGGAAAGTCAAGAAGAAATTTAAGCAAATATCAAGAGAAAGCGATAAAGCGTTAAAATAAATAAAATGTGTTCACCGCGTCTTTTGTACTCTGTGAAATCAGCCGATGCGTGTTGGCTTTCAGCAGCGTACCGCCACCTTGATGACCCCGTCCTTTCGGTGCTCAAACAGGTCATAGGCAGCTTCGATATCTGCCAAAGGATAGATGTGGGTGATCAGCGGCGTGGTGTCCAGCTTGCCCTGAGCGATCAGCTCAAGTGTTTCACGGCAGTTGCAGCCGTCCACACCGCCGGTTTTGAAGATCAGGTTTTTGCCGTACATGTCGGGCAGCGGCAGCGTCTGCGGTCCGTCATAGAGCGCTACAATGGTCACAATGGCATTGGGACGGGCGCATTCCCAGGCAAGGCGGAAGGTTTCCGGTGCCCCTGCCACCTCCAATACCACATCCGCACCGCCGTGATCGCTGTTGGCACGGACAAATTCCGGCAAATCCTCGGATCCGGCCGTAAGTACATCGGGATAATGTTCTTTCACAAAAGCCAGCCGTGATGGATCAATATCGCACAGAATAATCCGTTTCGGGTCTGCCAGTAACACGCACTGCAGGGTGCAAAGGCCGGTGGGGCCGCCGCCCAGAATCAGCACGGTATCTTCCGGTTTGATCTCTGAAATCTGCGCCGCCCAGTATCCGGTGGCCAGCACATCGCCCACAAAGAGGGCCTGTTCGTCGGTCACGTTGTCCGGTATGCGGTTCAGCCCCTGATCCGCAAAGGGCACTCGTACATATTCCGCCTGTCCGCCGTCAATGCGGCAGCCCAGCGCCCAGCCGCCATTGGGGTCGGTGCAATTGTTGACCCAGCCGTTTTGGCAGAAAAAGCACTCGCCGCAGAAGGTCTCCACATTCACGGTCACCCGGTCGCCGGGGCGTACACTGGTCACGGCGGAGCCCACCTGCTCCACGATGCCCACCATCTCGTGGCCTACGGTAATGCCAGGCACGGCCCGGGGCACAGACCCGTGCTTGATGTGAAGGTCACTGGTGCAGATGCTGCACAGGGTTACCTTTACAATGGCATCCCGTTCGCCCTGAAGCTGCGGGCGGGGCTTTTCTTTTAGTTCGAATACGCCGGGGCGCACATAAGTATAAGCCAGCATGTAAAACACTCCTTTTCTGGCCGGAAAATTCGTTTGTCCTGTTATCAGTTTACACCGGAATGCGGCTTTTTTCCATACAAAGGCAACAAACCGGCAGCTCCACGCAGCGTAGGTTGTTGCAGCAGAAGTGGTTTGTTATAATGAACCCTGACAAAAGGAAAAGGAGAACAGACATGAATGCATATATCACCGGGAACACCATCCGAAAGCTGCGAGAAGCGAAAAAGCTCACACAGGCGCAATTGGCGGAAAAGCTGGATGTAAGCGATAAAGCGGTATCCAAATGGGAAACCGGAAAAGGTCTGCCGGATATCACGCTGCTCGAGCCTCTTGCAGCGGCATTGGGGGTAAGCCTGATGGAGTTGCTTTCCGGGGATCAGATCTGCAACAATAACCGGGCGGCGAACATGCAGCGCACGGTGTTTTATGTCTGCCCTGTTTGTGGCAATGTGATTCCTGCCGCCGGGCAGGCAGCCATCAGCTGCTGCGGTATTCCGCTGCCGCAGCTGGAGCCGGAGGAAATGAGCGGGGAGCATACGGTGCAGATAGAGGCTGTGGAGGATGAGCAGTTTGTTACATTGGAACATCCCATGAGCAAAAGTCACTTTATTTCGTTTGTCGCGTGGGTGTCGGGGGATCGGGTAGAGCTGGTCAAACTGTACCCGGAAGGAAACGCCCAGTGCCGGCTGCACATAAGAGGGCATGGTTACCTGTATGTGTATTGTAACCGGCATGGGCTGATGCGCAAAAGGCTGTAACATTCCGGCCACAGAGAAAGGCTTTTCACGAAAAGCAGAGAAGGGCATATAGTGGGATAACCAACACCAAGGTGTGGGGAATACACATCACGGAGGTAATGAACCATGTCTATGCCCAGTATTGCACGCAATCCCGATCCCGTCACCATGCATCAGGCAATCACTGACCTGCTGGAAAGCATCGCCCTGGAGGAAACGGCCATGAGCCACATCCTGAACGCAGAAGGCGAGAAGCTGCAGAAAGCCATTGCCATGGAGGACATCGACTTCTGCCAGCTGATGGAGGTCAATGAGTCGGTGGCCAATATGGTCAATGTGATCGGTGGTCTGGAAAACATTCTGAAGGATAAGCTGGAGTTCGTGGCCAATAACCTGTACTATCCCAATTGCGGCTGTGATGACGGCTGCAATAACAACGGCTGCGGCAGCTGCTGATTCATTCGCGCCCCGCACCGGGAGGACTGGTTTCCCCGGTGCGGGATTTTTTATTGAAAATTTGTACTTCAGGTGTTGACAAGCGCCGAAAAATCCGGTATGATATACAAGCGCCGTTAAGCGCGGCAAAAAATACATGGAAAGATGGCTGAGCTGGTCTAAGGCGCACGACTGGAAATCGTGTGTGGGCCATAAACCCACCGAGGGTTCG